>CALZMK010000021.1 GCA_945788545.1 uncultured Prevotella sp. | reverse complement strand
TATATCCAGTGTAATGCCAAGGTTCCGCCATTGGTGGAAGGTGGTGAGTTCACCGGCTTAGAGAAGAACAATTTTACGCTCGTCGTGCCCGAAGGTTCTGTTGATGCCTATCGTAATGCTCCAGGATGGAAGGAGTTCAAGCGCATCTCTGCTTACCGCAATTTCGTATGCCGCCCGATGAAGGGCAAACTGTTGAACAAGGCGAATACTCGAACAGTCATTCTCAATGCCGATGGCAACTGGGAGATGACCCATTGCCCGTCTTGGGTGCATGTCGATAAGACAAGCGGTTATAAGAAGACAGAGCTGACGGTGAAAATCGATGCATTGGCACATGGCTCCGCCAACCGTGCCGACAGCGTGGTATTTACACTGACAGACAAAGTGGATGAGGAAGGTAATCCCATCACATGCTATTACAAGGTGGAGCAGTTTGACTATGAGCATGAAGAGGACAGCCAGCTGCAACTGCATAAGCACACTAAAGGTAATGGCGTAAAACTCGTCTTTATTGGCGATGGCTATGATGCAGAGGATATCGCCACTCGCGCATATCTTAATGATGTGGAGGAAGGTATGGAATACTTCTTCGCCATTGAGCCATATATGACCTACAAGGACTATTTTGATGTGTATATCGACTTCCCGATGTCTTACGAGAGCGGTGTATGCTCCAGCGTGAATATCTGGAGAACGACAAAGTTCGACACTACCTACGGAGCTGGAGCTGGAGGTCGTCTGAAGGTGAACTTCGACGATATGATGTCATACGTGCTGAACGATGTGACAGGAACGGTGGTAAATAATGACAATGTCAACCAGACGCTGATTATCACCATTCTGAACAGCGATGTTTATGAAGGCTTGACCTGTATGTGGAGTTCCGGTGCTGCCATAGCCGCCGTGCCACATAGCCGATATGGCTATCCCAACGACTATCGTGGACTGATACAGCATGAGGCTGGTGGACATGGTTTCGGGAAATTGGCCGACGAGTATATCTACCATAGGGAGAATATCCACAGATGCCCATGTATCTGTTGTCCTCATGTTGATGATTTTAATTGGGGCAAGAGCATCGGCTGGTATCGCAACGCGTCACTCAACGGAAGATATAAGGAGATTGATTGGACACACCTCATCTTCGATGACCGCTATCAGGACATCGTGGATATATACGACGGTGCCTACTATCACTCTGATGGCGTCTATCGTTCTGAGTTCAACTCCTGCATGAACAACAATGTGCCCTACTACAGCACCATCTCACGCCAGGAAATGGTGGAGCGCATTATGAAATATTCAGGAGGAACATTCGACTTCGAGACCTTCGTAAGCAAGGACAGTCGCGAGATGGGCGACAAGTTCCTGACACGCAGCGGTTCCGCCGGTTCTTCATCACAGGCTATCGAGGGTAATGCTCCGATGGTTGTGAAGGGTTCACCGCTTAAGAACCTGAAGCGCAAGGTAAAGTATAACACTAAAAAACAAGAAGCACGATGAAAAAGATATTTATTTCCCTACTTGCCGTTGTGGGCATGATGACATCGTGCTCTGACGAGATGAGCCAGTCATTAGGCTTAAATGATGACATGCCCATCCATATCAGTGCCGAGTATCCCGTGAAGGGTGTTGCCACACGTGCCACCGACAATGGTTTCGTGCAGGACGATGCCATCGGACTCTTCGTCGTTGACTATAACTCTGACGGCACACCCGGTGAACTCGTGATGAAGGGCAACCGTGCGGACAACGTGAAGTTTGAATTCAATGGGGCAGGCTGGACGGCCAACTATCAGCTCTATTGGGCAAACAAATCCACACCCGCCGACTTCTACGGCTACTATCCGTTCAACTCCGCTATGCAGAGTGCCACGGAATATACCTTTGCGGTATATACCAACCAGGACGGCACAACTGCCGACAAGGCAAACTATGAGCAGAGCGACTTCCTTTGGGCAAAAGCCGAAAAGGTGCAGCCTACGACGGATGCCGTACAGCTTACTTACAAGCACCTGATGGCTGGCATCACCATCCAGCTGCAGATGGGTACAGGCTTCGATGCTGCCGAATGGGCAGGATTGGAGAAGACCGTACTTGTGGACAACGTAAAAAACAATGCTACGATAAATCTACAGACAGGCAAGGTGACTCTTGCCGAGAGTGCCGAAGAGACCTGCATCACACCTCTTGTATATAATAATGTGTGGCGTGCCGTGGTGCTTCCGCAGACCATTGCCGCAGGCACTCGTGTGCTCAACATCACTGTCGATGGAAAGAACTATGGCTTGGTGAAGAATGAGACGGTGCAATATGTCGGAGGAAAGATGCACAACTTTACCGTTACTGTCAACAAGAACACTGCCACAGGCGATTACACCTTCGAGCTTGCTGCAGATGATATTGTGGCATGGGTGGATGATGCAGACATGCACGACGGATTAGTGCGCCAGTATATTATTGTGGATGTCAATGAACCGGGAACTCTGTCGAAGGTGATGGCATACCGTGGCATTGAGGCAGACAAGGTAACGGGATTGAAACTCACAGGAACCATCAACGGCGATGACCTTGCTTGGGTGAGTGAACATTGCACATATCTTTCCGACTACAACCTTTCCAAGGTAACCTTGGCTGATGGTGTGCTGAGTAATTGTGGGATACCGACCATGCGACATTTTGTATTCCCGGAAAAGAGTATGAAGACTATTGCATATGGCTGCTTTTTTAGAGCCAATGGAATTAAATATTCAAGTCTTCACCTTCCAGAAGGGCTTGTTACCATTGAAGAGGCAGCTTTTGGAATGATAAATGCAAACTTTATGAGTCAATGCCCTTATTATATAGGCGAACTCAATTTGCCTTCAACTCTAAAGTATCTGAGATCTCCTTTTGCAGTTTCGGGATTTTCAGGGAATTTACTTCTTCCCGAAGGAATCATCGAGGCAACGGCACCAAGTGGTAATTTCTCGGGTTCTTTGTATTTTCCTGAGTCACTGAAAAAGGTGTCAGGCGGTTGGGGCTATCCTAATATGACGGGAACGCTTGTCATTCCGCGTTGTATGACTGTAGTTGGAGGTTTCGGTGGTGGAGGTTTTAACCACGTTGAATTTCATGATGGAGTTACAGAGATTGCAGATGGGGCCTTTGGCGGAAGCAATTTTCAGGGAGAGCTTGTCCTACCTCCAAATGTAAGGAAAATAGGTGGATGGGCTTTTGCAGCTACAAAGATTTCCAAAATCATCTTTAATGATGAATTGAGGATCATAAACAGAGGAGGCTTAAATGAAGAAGGTGCATTCTGTAATAACCCATACCTTACAGGAACATTAACACTGCCCAAAAACGTGGCTCGCATCACAGCAGGTTGCTTCCGGTTCTGTCCAGGTATCACAGGTTTGGTTATTCCTGAATGTGTTGAATTCATAGACGATTTGGCATTCGAAGGTTGTAATGGCATTGCCAGCATCGTAAGCCATGCCACCAAACCTCCGATTCTTGGATACAATGCTTTCAACGGTGTCAACAAGGACAACTTTACGGTGGAAGTGCCTAAGGGCTGCGTGGATAAATACAAGGAGGCAGAAGGCTGGAAAGAGTTCAAGCGCATTGCCGAATATTCCAACTTCGTGTGCCGTCCCGCCCATGCCAATGCCCTGAACAAGGCCCATGATGAGCAGTTGGTGCTCAATGCCGATGGGGCATGGACGGTGAAGTCATGTCCCGATTGGGTACACCTGTCCCAGACCTCCGGCACGGGCAAGACGCAGCTACAGCTTACCTTCTTGGATTTGACACAGGGTGCAGGCAACCGCGAGGCGCGCATTGTCTTCGACATGGACGGCAAAGAAACCTACTGCGATGTCGCACAGTATGACTACAGGCATGAGGAAGACTCCTATATGACCCTTCAGACACATTCCGTGGGCAACGGCATTAACCTTGTTTTTATGGGCGACGGCTGGACGGGCGAACAGATCAGCAATGGAGACTACCTCGCCATGGTGAACGAGCAGATGGAATACTTCTTCGGCATTGAACCCTACAAGAGCCACCGTGAGTACTTCAACGTCTATGTCACCTTCCCGCTCTCGCAGGAAAAGGGCGTAAACACGATGCACACCTACGTCAACAACCGCTTCGGTACGCTGTATGGACATGTCGATGATAAAACCATCAACCAACTGCTTCTCGAGACCGACGAGGCATTCAGGTATGCCGTAGAAAAGACTCCGCTCACAGAACACGACAAGTGGAAGACGCAGATTATCCTCATTCCCAACAGCAACGAATATGAGGCAGTGACCTACTTCGATGGCGACTGTGCCCTCAGTCTCTGTCCGCCTTCCATCCGTCCTTATCCGCAGGACACCCGTGGCGTGGTCCAGCATGAGGCTTGCGGTCACGGCTTCGGAAAACTGGGCGACGAGAGCATTACCAAACAGGCATGGGCAACACCGGATATATTGGCCATCATAAACGGATATCACGCCCGTGGCTGGTACAAGAACCTTGCCACCACCTCGAAGATGTCGCAGGTGGCATGGGCAGACTTCATCTTCGACACCCGCTACAGCGACCAGGTGGATGTATATGAAGGTGGCTTCGGATACATGCGTGGCGTGTTCCGCCCCGAGAACAACTCGTGCATGAACTACGGCATCCCTTATTTCAATGTCATGTCGCGATTAGACATCATGCGCCGCATACGCGAATACAGCGGCATGGATTGGAGCATGGACTACTTCTATGCCAACGACACCAACAAATGGGGTGACACTGATGGCACGACCCGCAGTGGTGCTGCCTACGCCTCTTTGGTCGGGACTGGCATCACGGGCAGCAATACCCATTGTGCTCCCACAATCATCAATCCCAAGAAGATGGGAGACCAAGTGAGAGCCATCAGAAACAAGACAAAGAACAATAACCGATAAAAAAAGAAAAACGATATGAAAACAACAAAGATTATTCTGGCAGCAATGACCGCATTGGCAATGACTGCCTGCTCAAACGACGAGGAACAAGTGTTTACTCCTGCTGAGGGTGAGATACAGTTGCAGATGATGCATCCGGCACAGACACGTGCCACTGACACATCCTTCGAGAATACCGACGAGATAGGTGTATATGTCACTGCAGCCGACTCCAAGCTGCAGTTGGGTGGCAACGTGGTGAACAACGAGAAATTCGTATATAACGGCACGTCGTGGACCTCGCCACGCAAGGTGTATTGGAACAAGGGCAACCATAACGTCTATGCCTACTATCCTTATTCGGAGAAGGTGAATGATGTGGAGGACTATCAGTTCTCCGTGCAGACCGACCAGAGCACAGCCGAAGGCTACACCAAGAGCGACTTTCTTTGGGCATCTGTCGATAATCAGGCTGCCACAAACTCTGCCGTGAAAATGCAGTTTGCCCATAAGCTCACCTGCGTGAATGTCATTCTCGAAAAAGGTGAGAGCTACGAGGGCGAGATTCCTGCCAACACCGAGGTTTATCTCTACAGCACCGTGCCCGATGCCCTTATCAGCCTCACTACGGGAGATGCCTGCAAAGACACCTACGGATCGTCTGCCAGCATCCGCTGCTATCAGGAGTCTGCCACAAAGTACAAGGCCATCGTAGTGCCGCAGAACCTCTCATCACGTCGTCCTCTTGTAGAGGTGGTCATCGGCAATGTGAGCTACCTGATGGAAGGCACCATCAGCTACAAGCCCGGTATGCGCCATACCCTCACCGTAACCCTTGAGCAGGATCCAGAGAAGATCAAGATCAATATCGGTGGAGAAATAGAGGGGTGGAACTGATATGAATTAGGAATTAGAAATTAGGAATGTTGAATTATGAAAAATATTTTTCTACATATAGGAATAGTGCTCTCCGCCTTGGCGGCGACAGTCTCATGCGGAAGCGACGAGACGGAGCAGGATGTGCCTGTTCAGCCGGACATGCCTGATGTGGAGGAGAAGATGCAGGTGGATGTACTGACCAAGGCTGTAAACGCAGTGGTCAGCACGGGTGTTGACGTGGGTATGTATATGCAGCATTATGTTGATGGAAGTATGGTTGACCTATATGCCGCACATAACTACGTCAACAATGTCAGAATGAAATATGCCGCTGACGGTTGGAAGCCGGCAGAACCTGTTTATTGGTATGACGAGAGTTCGCTCTCGGATATTTATGCTTATGCTCCCTATCAGAGTGATGTGGAGAATTGCAGGAATATGGCAGTTGGTGTGCCGACAGACCAGACTTCAACGGAGCAACTTGCCGCAGCTGACCTGCTGTGGGGGCGCAATCTTGCATTGAATCCTACTACAAGCCAGATTAGCGTGTCGCTCAACCATCTCTTTGCCAAGGTGAATGTCAAGATAACTCCCGAAGCAGACTTTGCCGAAGGTGAACTGAAGGCATCCGACTTGAAGGTGTTTGTCAACAATGTAAGATGCGAGGGAACACTGGACCTTCAGACTGGTGAGGTCACTCTCTCGGGAGACCCGCAGACCGTTTGCGCCCGCAACAACGGCGACCTTTCATTCACTGCCGTCGTCATGCCGCAGACCCTTGGTTTTGTCAATCTCATCCGTGTTGAGTGGGGGGATGTAGTGTATGTGCTCCAAAGGAGCATAGCCTTTGACTCCCACCGCAGCTATGATCTCACAGTCTCCATCAATAAGAAGGAAGCTACAGGTCTTAACATCGGCATCGGCGGATGGGACATTGATGACATGGACTATGGGGGAGTGGTTGAATGAGGGATTGGGAATAAGGAATTAGGAATGAATTCTAAATTATGAAGTATTTACTATCGTTATTGGCAATATTATTGAATATAGGTATTGCTTCTGCCCAGATAGAAGTGACCGACTCTACCTCCACCGGCTGGGGTGGAGGAACGAATGTCGAAGTCACTCCCGGTAAGCCAACAGGCAAGGTCACCTCTCTCTCCTTGTCCAAAAACCGTCTGCTCCTTTCGGGAGGACAGACGGCACAGCTTGTTGCCACCGTCAATGCCGATGCAGCCAACAAAAGCGTGACGTGGAGCGTGGCAGACAAAAGCATAGCCACAGTATCTGCCAACGGTCTTGTAACCGCAGTCACTACGGGACAGACGGTGGTTACAGCCACTTCCGTTGACGGTGGCTTGACGGCGCAGTGCTTAGTGACTGTAAAAAATAATGCCAAGGTGTATGTGGAACGCATAGAGCTCGACACACCTGAACTGGAGATGTACGTAGGCGAGAAAAAGGCTGTGACTCCTACGGTATATCCCGATAATGCCACCGACAAGTTATTGCGATGGGAGCAGCGCGGCATGAATTTTTATAATCCTGCATTGCCCGATGAAAACAACGTCATTACGGCCTATAAGCCTGGTGTCATAGAGTTGAGAATCTATCCCAATGACGGTTCGGAAGCATACGCTGTATGCAAGGTGACCGTAAAGGACCGGCCATTGACCAAGATGACCCTGCCAAAAGAAATAGAACTCAGCATCAATGAGTTGAAGACCCTGACACCTGAGGTGACTCCTGAACTCTTCCAGAAGAAATTCAAGTGGGCGGTGGCTGACCCTTCTATTGCTTACATCACCTCGTCCGGACGCATCATAGGTATCAAAGCCGGTACTACCACTGTCACCGCCACTGCCCTTGACGGAACCGGCATCAGTGCTTCGTGTAAAGTGACAGTGAAATCCACGAAGTCTTCCTTGGGATACAGCGGTTGGATATTGGAACGAGGAGAGGATGTCCACCCATGGACAGCACGCTTTTTCCATGAGACTGGATATTTTGGCGATCCCGCCCCTGACGACAGCAAGGGCAACAAATGGTACAGTCCCGACTATGATGACTCCTCATGGGGCTATGCCTACGGTCCGCTTATGCACCAAAGTGGAGGTCAAGAAAGAGTTGGCTACGGACAGTGGGAATTACTTGACTGGAGCAGACTTGCCGTCCGCCAACAGTTCTACCTTCCCGATGTCTCAGGCTACGATTTCAAGGTCTATGCAAAAGAGATATGTGAAGTGTATGTCAATGGTCATAGAGTATATATTACAGACAACATTGAGTGGGATGTAATGAGCACGTATATGGCTTTCATCGATCCGTCATATCTTGTGAAGGGAGGCTTGAACACTGTTGCCATTTGTGGAACACCTTGGGATTGGGGAAGTTGGCAATACCTTGACTTCGGCATACACTATGAAACCACAATTCCTGTGACGCGTGTAGTAATCAAGCAGAAACAGCTGACGATGGCAAGGGCTTCTTCTGCCAAGTTGGAAGCGATAGTGAAACCGCAGGAAGCAACACACCAGGAACTGACGTGGTCTTCGTCTGACGAGACGGTAGCGACGGTACATCAAGACGGTACGGTGACATCATTGCGCCCTGGCACTGCCGTCATCACGGCAACGACCACCGACGGAACTAACCTTTCTGCCAAGTGTACGGTTACGGTGACTGATGAATGGGGAGAAGAAGAGGAGGTGACCCTATACCCGTGGGGGCGTGAGGTGCTGACTTTCCACCAGTCGAGGGACAAGGGCTTCCTTACAGATGCCAATGGCAAGAGCTTCTCGGAACTTGGCTATGACGAGACGGGATGGGAGATGTGTCGGTTGCCATTTCGCCATGCTCATGATAACCCCAATTTTACACCTGTAGAAGAAACCAACCAACGGTATTTCGTGCGCCAGCATTTTTACGTGCCCGATATAAGAGGCAAGTATGTGGTGCGTTTGCATAACGTTTATAATTACAATTTGTGCATATATTGCAACGGAACTCTGACATATAACTCTTGTGAAGGACGCGATGTCTTTGACATTCCTGCTGACCTGATTAAGCATGGTGAATACAATGTAATAGCCATGTCAGTTGAAAATTCAGGTTATGTAGAATTCGACAACGCAATATCGTTGTTCAAGATTATTCCCGTGACAAGTGTCACGATGTCTGAGACTGCGCTTACCCTCAATCAGAACGAAACAGCGAGATTGTCAGTGACGGTCCTGCCTGAGAATGCTTATAACCGCAAAGTGAAGTGGACCTCATCTGAGCCTACCATTGCCTCGGTGGATCAGGACGGCAACGTGATGGGTATGGGAGAAGGCAAAGCCATTATTACTGCTACGTCGCTGGATGGAACGGAGATTGCTGCTTCATGCGAGGTGACGGTGACAAATATGAAAATCGATCAAATATGGGTGAAGCCAAAGGGACAGGACTCCCCCTGGACAGCCAAATACAAATATTGCCTCGCTGGTGATGAACTCTTCAACAATGGTCCGAATAGGGACGGAAATGGCAAGGCATGGACAGCCAAGGATTATGACGACTCAGCATGGGAAACCATCAGAGGCCCCATTGGAAATGATATGGGTGAGACATTCTGGCCCGACGATAATAGCCGCTATTACCTGCGCGAGACCTTCCATCTGCCCAAGCTGTCTGATTTTTTTCATCCACAACTTGCACTTGACCATGACGATGGCATCGTTGTATGGGTCAATGGCATGATGGTGCATGAACGGGATTACTGTTTCACGAACTATTCGGTCGATATCCCAGATGGAATCCTCGTGGAGGGCACGAATGTCATCTGCGTACAAGTGTCTCAGGGTGGAGGCGGTGCGTATATCGACTATGGCATCTCAGTAACGGAATTGGTGGAGGTGGTTCCAGCAAACGGTATCACGCTCGACAAGACTTCTGTTACTTTGAAACGCAACGAGAAGGTGCAGCTCACAGCAACCATATCGCCCGACAATGCCTCCTATAAGGATGTGGAATGGACATCCTCCAATCCGGAGATTGTTGTTGTGGACGAAAATGGCAATATTCGTGGTGTCAGTGCCGGTGAGGCTGTCATTACCGTGAACAATAAGCACGGCAAACTGTTCACCGCCACTTGCAAGGTGACGGTGAACAACGAGATTGCACCTGTCAAGGTGGATGATTGGGTCATTGGCATTGAGGACGAATGGAATGCCCGAATCCTGTTGGCATCGAATGATAACTATTTGTTCACTCACGAGCCAGCCCATGACACCAACGGTCGAAAGTGGACCGACTACAACTATGACGATGCCAAATGGACAGAGATAGTCAGTCCGATGGACAAAGAACATGGCTATTTCCCCGACAACAGCCGCTACTATGTGCGAAGCAAGTTTGCAGTGGGCGACCTCTCTGCTGTTAACTCCATGCGCCTGTGGATGGCCCATGATGACGAGGCACAGGTTTATATCAACGGCATCTTCGTGGCTGATTTTGGAGGTGCGGGAACAGACGAGAGAACCATTCCTTCAGGCATATTTGTCGAGGGTGACAACATCATCTGCGTGAACATCCATCAGGGGGGTGGTGATGCTTACCTTGACTTTGCCTTGCGCGGCAGCAACGATGAGGTATATTATACTCCCGTAGAATCTGTCACCTTGGACAAGCAGCAGTTGACGCTCGTTCCGGGCGAAAAGAGGCACCTCAATGCCAGTGTCATGCCCGAAAATGCTGATTACAGGGAACTCGCCTGGGCTTCGGACGACAACGATGTGGTGAAGGTCACGGCGGACGGTGAGGTGACGGCGCAGAAAGAGGGTGCCGCAACCGTCACGGTACGGAACATCATGACGGGTATTGAGGCTCAGTGCAAGATACTTGTCGTACCCTCTACCGTAAGCCAGACGTTGTCGTTGGGCGCAGGATGGAACTGGATTTCCCATTACCTGAGCGCTCCCATCTCCCTTGACTGGCTTTCTGCGGCTGAGAGAATCATGAGTCAGACGGAGGAGAACTACAACGACCCGCAACTGGGCATGACGGGCAGTATAAAGACGCTTGACCCGGGCAGGGCCTATAAGGTGAAGACCGCATCGGCACTCTCCACCACGGTTAGCGGTGTACTGCATCAGCAGGATTCCGCTCCCATAGCGATGGAGGAAGGCTGGAACTGGGTTTCCTTCCCCTTCTACCAGCCCTTGCCCTTGCAGGATGCGGTTCCCGGCGCAGAGGAGGGTGACTACATCGTCTCCCAGAATGGTTTCGCAGTGTACGTCGATGGCGAGTGGTTCGGCAAGCTTTCCGTGCTGTCTCCCGGAAACGGTTATCTGTACAAATCCTCCTCAGGGAAATCATTTGAGGTGGACGTATATGCTGCCTCACAGAAAGCCATGACCGCTGCCAAGGCTGTGATGACAGCAGAAAATGCCAGTGCCGACGCGGCAAGGGCAGAGGCGTGGGAATTGCCCTGGAGCGTGGATGCCCATGCCTATCCCAACATGATGTGCATCACTGCCG
>CALZMK010000020.1 GCA_945788545.1 uncultured Prevotella sp. | reverse complement strand
CACACATGTCCCCGAGGGGGAGAGTAAAATATTAAAGAATTAAAATATTAAAGGATTAAAGAAACAAAGTTCGACGAAGTCAAATAAAGATGAAGCAATATTTAGACCTGCTCGACCGTATATTGACGGAGGGCGTGAAGAAAGAAGACCGTACAGGCACTGGAACAATCAGTGTCTTCGGCAATCAGATGAGGTTTAATCTTGAGGACGGATTCCCGCTCCTCACAACCAAGAAACTTCATCTAAAGTCAATTATCTATGAACTGCTGTGGTTCTTGCGCGGCGATACCAATATCAAGTATCTGAAGGACCACGGGGTGAGCATATGGGACGAATGGGCTGACGAAAACGGAGAGCTCGGTCCTGTGTATGGACATCAATGGCGTTCATGGCCCGACGAGAACGGCGGTACTATTGACCAAATACAGAATGTGGTGAATCAGATAAAGAACAATCCCGACTCGCGACGCATGATTGTCAGTGCATGGAATGTGGCGGAGGTGGAACGTATGGCATTGCCCCCTTGTCACACGATGTTCCAGTTTTATGTTGCCAACGGCCGACTGAGCTTGCAGCTCTACCAACGCTCTGCCGACACATTCCTCGGTGTGCCTTTCAACATCGCCTCCTACGCTCTCCTCTTGCAGATGATGGCACAGGTGACGGGATTGAAGGCAGGCGACTTTATCCATACCACTGGCGACACACACCTCTATCTCAATCACCTCGAGCAGGCCAAACTGCAACTCACGCGCTCGCCGCGTCCTCTGCCCCGAATGATAATCAATCCCGACGTAAAGGATATCTTTGATTTCAAATACGAGGATTTCCAACTCGAAGGATATGACCCTTGGCCTCATATCAAGGCTGCAGTGTCGGTGTGAAATTTGGGAGTTAAGGAGTTAATGGAGTAAAGAAGTTAAAGGAGTAAAGGACTTATGAGAATTAATATAATTGCAGCCGTGGCAAAGAACCGCGGCATAGGATTCGACAACAAACTGCTGTACTGGTTGCCCAACGACCTGAAGCGTTTCAAGGCCCTCACCACTGGTCATACCATCATCATGGGTCGCAACACATTCCTCTCGCTGCCCAAGGGCGCATTGCCCAACCGCCGCAATATAGTGCTCAGTCGCACGCAAACATCTTTCCCCGGATGCGAGTGCTATGCCTCTCTCGACGAGGCACTGAAGCATTGCACTCTTGAGGAATGTAGTCAGCACTGCATCGACAACGATGATATATATATAATAGGTGGAGCAAGTATATATGCCCAGGCAATGGATATTGCCGATAGGCTTTGCCTTACCGAGATAGACGACACCCCCGAGGCTGCCGATGTCTTCTTCCCTCCCTATGACAAGGGATGGAAAGAAACTGAGCGTGAAGACCATGATATAGATGATCGTCACGCCCAGCGCTATTCTTTTGTAGATTATATAAGAGAATAAAGACTCAGCTACTCTGTGTCCATGTGTTTAATATAAACTTATTCATCCTCCTCCACAGGGATATCGACGATAGGAATCTGTCGGTTGATGGCAGAGTTGAATGAGATGATCGACTCACTGCGCGAAAGACCCAATGGTTGCAGTTTGTCGTGGATGATATTCAGAAGATGGTGGTTGTTGAGGGCATATATCTTGATGAAGAGGTCGAAGTCGCCGGTAGTATAGTGACATTCCACCACTTCGGGTATCTTCTTCAACTCCTCCACCACCTTGTCAAAGTTTTCGGGGTTCTTCAGGTTAAGGCCAATATAGGCACATGTCTCGTAGCCAATCTTCTCGGGATCGATAATGAATTTCGAACCTTTGATGATTCCGGCACTTGAGAGTTTTTGTATGCGCTGGTGGATGGCAGCTCCGCTCACGTTGCAGGCTCTTGCCACCTCCAGAAAAGGTACACGTGCGTCTTCTGCAATCATTGTCAGAATCTGCTTGTCAAGTTTGTCAATCTTCTGGTTTGCCATATTATTATTTCTATTTTTTAGTTGATTTCCTTCCTGAGTATAATATCTTCAGGGCGTTTGCCCTTCTGAGTGACTGTTTTACATCGGTGATGACTCCCATATCGGCTTTTTTGTCAGCCTTTATGCTTACCGTCATTTGCTTTGCGTCGTCGGGCGACATCCGTTTGCGCTCGGCAGCGATGAAATCCTCAATCTCCGCCACATCCACAATTTTGTCGTTCACCTGTACTGCCGTGATGCCGCCACCCTTGTAGGGCTTTCCGATGTATATGTGTGAAATGGTGGATTTCTTTGCCAACCGTTCCAGTTTGGTGCCCTCCGGCACTTGGTATTTCACCTTCATTTGGTTTTCCTTCATGTGAGTCACTATCATGAAGAAGAACAACACGGTGAAGATAAGGTCGGGTAGGGAGGCAGTGTTTAATCCCGGCACACTGTGGTCCTTGCGCTTGAACATGCTCATTCCCCGCCTCCTTCCTCTGTCATCCTTCCACTTGAGTCGTCGGTGGGCTCAGCCTCGGATATCCTTTGTGGATATTTTCTTGCAATCACGTCGCGCTGCTGTTGTGAGCATTGTGTGTAGGATGTGTTGTATTCGCGTCGAGCCATTTTGTCGCGTACGTCGCCGTAGGCATTCACGATAGAGTTTTGCATGGCGAAATATGCCTCATAGCTTGTCTGTCTGTCAGCCTTCACGGATATGACATGTTTCTTGCCCCTTTCGATGATGAACGAAGCCACCCTCCCTTCCAGTTGTCTTGGTGAGACGGTGTCGCCGTTGCATGTCAAGCGGTCGCAATCGTCAATCCTGATGTTCATGATGTCGTTGCGGTTGACGTCCATCTGTTTCTGCTCGTTCTTTTGTGGCATAGGTGGCAGATAGCGTGTCAGTCCGTCGTCGGTGTCCAGTGATGTGGTGACGAGGAAGAATATCAGCAGCATAAACGAGATGTCTGCCGTTGATGTGGTGTCCAATCCTGGAACCTGTCTTTTTTTCTTCTTACCGAACAACATCTTTCGTCCTCCCTCTTATTTCATTCTTCTCGAATATCCCGACATACCGAATGCCACTGCCGCTATGGCAAGCAATATCATAATGCCCGACGACACGATGAACATATCCGAAAGTCGAAGCCAGATGCCCTCGCAGAAATCCTTGCCGTTCACCTTTATCGGGTCGGTGGATCCCAAGGCGAAGGTGATGGCGAGCAAGGCGAATGTCACACCCCATGTGATGATGGTGATGCGTCCTGCCGGTACTCCGTTTTCGGTGAGGCTCTGTCTGCCCCGGGTCTTTATGCCGTGCACAATCGAATATACCGTCACTCCTATTGCCACTACCGTCAGCAGGTAGATAAATCCAAGGAGCATGTCGGTGAGCAACGGGGCATTGAAGTCGGCATCTTCCTCGTAGGGCATGTCATACCCCACGCTCCAAAAGGCAATGAACACCACCGCCGATATGGCTACAAGGCCGATTTTCAGCCACGACTGCTTTTTCTTCATACTATATTGCATTTGGCTTAACTCCTTAACTCCTTAACTCCTTTACCTCCCTTGTATTTCGTGATGCAGTCAAGCAGCGTTATCGCCGACTCCTCCATCTGCGAAGTGATATGTTCAATCTTCGAAACGATGTAGTTATAGAACAACTGCAGCACCAGGGCCACGATTATACCGAATATGGTGGTGATGAGCGCCACCTTCATTCCCGAAGCCACGATGGTGGCACTGATGTCGCCAGCCACGCGGATATTGTCGAATGCCATCACCATACCGATTACCGTACCGAGGAATCCCAATGACGGGGCTATCGTGATACATAGTTTTATCCACGAGCATCCACGCTCAAGATTTGCAGTCTGCACTGCTCCGTATGACACCACCGACCTCTCGATGTTCTCGATGCTCTCGCCGATGCGCAACAGACCTTGATAGCAGATGGACGCCACCGGACCTCGAGTGTCGCGGCAAATGTCCTTTGCCCCTTCGATGTCCCCGTTTTCTATCTTGTTGCCGATATTATCCATAAGTTTCTTGGCGTTGATCTCCGAAAGAGTGAGGTAGATGATACGCTCAATACAGAAGGCAAGTCCGATGACAAGGGCAAGAGCCACTAATGACATGAAACCGGCACTACCCTCGATGAATTTCGACTTCAACTGCTTGTGTAGTCCGCCTTCGTCCTCAGTTTCCATCAATTCATCCTCGGCAATGAGTTCCGTAGCTGCCGAGTCGGCTACATTTGCCGCAGCCGAGTCGGGCGTTGTCGCTGTCACCGAGTCGGTCACAGCCTCTTTCACTTGTGCTTCCACAACGGCAGTCCCAAATATAGACATTACCACGATAGCCATTGTGGCAATCCAAATCCTTATGTGTTTCATTCTTTTAATTCTAACTTGTATGTATATAAATTTCAATAATCAGCTGCAAAATTAGTAATAATAATCGAGATAATCGCAATCATTCATTATAAAAAACATTAAAACTATAAAATCCCCCTCTGCCTTATGCGACTGAGGGGGATTTTGTGAAATCAGCGGAGAGAACAGGATTCGAACCTGCGAACCGGTTTTGCCGGTTACACGCTTTCCAGGCGTGCCTCTTCAACCACTCGAGCACCTCTCCAAAATGCAAGTATTGAGCGATTTGCGGCTGCAAAATTATTGCTTTTCGGGGACAAAAAAGAATTATTTGCAAGATATTTGCAAGGTTTTAAGATTTTTTTAGGGAAATACATTACAATTGATAGTTTTTTTGTAGTATCTTTGCACCGACAAACGCATATAATCATCTTAAATAAAACATTAATTTCCTTATGGCAGACAACACCAATTCGCGTGGTATATATCAGGATACCATATCCAAGGCTTTGGAGCGAATACTTCATACCGATGATATCCAGGAGGCGCTGAGCGACGTTCTCCGGGATGTGCTCAACTATTTTAAAGCAGGACGTGTGGCGGTGATGTCTTCCGACAGGCGCAATCCCGAATTGCAGTATTGCGTGATTGAAGTGCTTGCCGATGGTGTCTCGTCGTCGATGAGCGGTAGGGAGGAGAGTTTTCCAAAGCACAGGTGGTGGTATGACAAATTGGAAGTTGGTGAATGTGTTGTCGTGGATGATGCCGAGACGAAGCAATGGGACGACCCTACAGCCCATGACCTGCTTAAAAGTCTTGGCGTGAGGTCGCATCTCGGGGTGCCCATCAGCAGATACTCCCATATCTCGGGATTCCTTGTAATAGATATTCTCGACCGGCCTTATCATTGGTCGGAGGAAGAAATACTTTGGCTAAAGGATTTGGCCAATTTGATGATGTTGTGGCGACGATTGCAGAAGTCGCGCAACCAAGTGGCTAATGAGCGCAACAAACTGGAACGGGTTCTCATGACAATGCCCATCGGTTTGTGTCTATACAACATCGACGGAAACATCTCCTTTGCCAACGACAGGGCAATGAATATATTCGGCGTGAAGAAATTCCATGACGCCAAGAAATTCAATATTTTCAAGAGCTCGTTACTCTCTAATGAAACAAAGAAGAGAATCGAGGAGGAGGATGTTGTAGATGCCTCATTTGAGTATAACTATGGTATATTGCCATTCGAGCAGAATTCATATAAGTCTGATCAGGACATTATGCGCATCAGCATTATGGCAAGATACTGTAAGATATATGACACCGATGGCGAACTGAAGGCCTATCTGGCAGCTTATATGGACAAGACACGCGAGCAGAACAACTCGCAGAAGATACATGAGCTCGACGAGATTATCTCGCTCACTGCTGATTTTGCCCAGTTGGGATATGCCCGCATCAATGTTATCGACAATACCGGATATGCCACCAAACAGTGGTATAAGAATAATAACATGGCTTTCGACGACAGTTCGACTGGTATTGCCGAGTTCTCCGAGATACTTCACCCCGACGACAGGCGGGTGAGCGATGACTTCCGCAATGCCGTGAGACAAGGCAAGAACGTGCGACTCAATCGCCGCATGAGAGTGCGTCGCCCAGGCAAACGGGGTGAATGGGATTATATACAGGTGTATTCAGTGGTTACGAAATACGAACCACAGTATGGCGTGGTGGAAATCAGTACTATCACGCAGAGTGTCAATCATCAGGTGAAACTCGAGCACTCGCTCGTCAAGGCCAAGGAAGAAGCCGAGAAAGCCGACAAACTCAAGTCGGCGTTCCTTGCCAATATGAGTCACGAGATCCGCACTCCCCTTAATGCCATCGTGGGATTCTCGCAGATGCTATGTCATGATGATGTTCCCACCGGTGAGCGAACGGAGATGATGAAGATAGTGGAGGAGAACAACGAACTTCTGATTCAGCTCATCAGCGACATTCTCGACTTGTCGAAGTTGGAGGCTGGCACCCTCGAATTTGTCGATAAGGATGTGGATGTCAACAATATCTGTAAGGCTGTGGCAGGCTCTATCGAGATGAAGGTGAAGACGGAAGTGAAGGTAAAGTTGGATTTGCCCAAGGAGGATTGTCATATCAAGAGCGACCCCAATCGCATCAAGCAGGTGCTCATCAATTTTGCCTCAAATGCTGCCAAGTTCACCGACAAAGGTTATGTCATGATAGGTTATCACTTCACCACAGCCGACAGAATCCGCTTCTTTGTCGAGGACACCGGCATCGGTATTCCCGAGGACAAAAAGGCAAAGATATTCGAGCGTTTCGTCAAACTCAATGCCTTTGTGCAGGGCACAGGACTCGGTTTGCAGATCAGCAAGGAGATTGTCACATGTCTCGGAGGTCAAATCGGTGTGGAGAGCGAACCGGGCGAGGGCTCAATGTTCTGGTTTGAGATACCCGTCGAAAATGGTGTCAAGGTCACATCTAAATGACTCTCCCTCGACATTATTCCACACATGTCCTAAGAAGGCACCACCGCCGAATCCTATTCCTTTCAGATAATCCAAGTGCCTTGGGGTAATCCCCCCGAGGGCAATCACCTTGTCGTCGATGATTCCGCGGCGTGCGGCGTCGAGCAGATTTTCCTCGGTGAAGGCTGAGGCATATCCCTGTTTGGATATGCTGTTGAATATCGGACTGAGGAATACATAATCGCACATTCTTTTTCTCTCCTCTACCTCTTCCAATGTATGACATGAGGCAGAGGTCGTGCCATGCCATCCCTCGGGCAATTGTGGGTTGCGCGCGTTGAGATGTATGCCGCAACCATATTCCATGGCAAGCTCATGATGATCGTGGAGCGACAGGCGTGAATGCCATCTGCTGTCGATGGCTTGCGTGAGTTGTCTCACCTCGTCGGCAGTGGCCTGGGGCTTGCGTATGTGCAGGCGCGTCACTCCGCCTTCCATCAGCGTGTTTATAAGAAAAGCCTCACCGGGGATGAACTCCGGTGAGGTGATTACTATGATTTTCATTTCTCGCAGTCTTTCAGTGAGTGACTGATGCGTGCGGCACAGAAGTTGGGACCGCACATGGTGCAGAACTCGCCCTCTGTCTTGTTCGACGTCTTGTAGTATTCAAGCGCCTTCTCGGGGTCGAGCGAGAGGTTGAACTGGTCTTTCCATCTAAACTCATATCGAGCCTTCGACAGGGCGTTGTCGCGCACTGTGGCACCGGGATGCCCTTTTGCTATATCTGCGGCATGGGCGGCAATCTTGTATGTCACAACACCCTCGCGCACGTCATCCTTATTTGGAAGTGCGAGATGCTCTTTGGGAGTGACATAGCAGAGCATTGCCGTGCCATACCATCCTATCATTGCAGCGCCGATGGCACTCGTGATGTGGTCGTAGGCAGGGGCAATATCAGTGACAAGCGGACCGAGGGTGTAGAAGGGCGCGCCATGGCACTTCTCGATCTGACGATCCATGTTTGCACGTATCTTCTGCATTGGCACATGACCTGGACCCTCGATGAATGCCTGCACGTTCTTTGCCCAAGCTCTCTCAACGAGTTCGCCCATGGTGTCAAGTTCGGCAAACTGTGCTGCGTCGTTGGCGTCGTATGTCGATCCCGGGCGCAGTCCGTCGCCAAGGGATATGGCAACGTCGTATTTTGCACAGATGTCGCATATGTCGTCGAAATGGTCGTAGAGGAAACTCTCCTGCTGATGCACCATGCACCACTTGGAGATGATACTACCTCCACGGCTCACCATACCCGTGAGTCGGCCCTGTGACAAGGGTACGTTCTTCAGGCGGATACCGCAGTGGATGGTGAAGTAGTCCACACCCTGTTCACACTGCTCGATGAGTGTGTCGCGGAATATTTCCCATGTCAGGTCCTCAGCCTTGCCGTTCACCTTCTCGAATGCCTGATACATAGGCACTGTGCCCACGGGGACTGGACAGTTGCGCAGAATCCATTCGCGTGTCTCGTGGATGTTCTTGCCCGTCGAGAGGTCCATCAGAGTGTCGCCACCCCATTTGCAGCTCCACACAGCCTTCTCCACCTCCTCGTCGATACTCGAGTTGAGGTGGGAGTTGCCGATGTTGGTGTTGATCTTCACGAGGAAGTCCGTTCCGATAATCATCGGCTCAGCCTCGGGGTGATTGATGTTGGCGGGAATGACGGCACGTCCTGCAGCCACCTGCTCGCGCACAAACTCAGGAGTGATATGTGTGTCGATACCCAGTTCCTTGCAGTTCATGTTCTCGCGGATAGCTACATATTCCATCTCCTGCGTGATCACTCCGCGCTTGGCGAGAGCCATCTGTGTCTCGCCCTCCTTGCGTGCGTCAATCCATGGTTGGCGCAGTTTGGGCAGTCCCTTCTCAAGGTCGATCTCCACATTCGGATCGCTGTATGGGCCGCTTGTGTCATAAACATAGACGGGTGCATTCTCACTCATGCGCTTCTCGCCTTTCTCAATAGTCACGGTGGGAGTGAGGTTCACTCGTCTCATTCCCACTCTCAGTTCGGGATATATCTCTCCGTTCATGTAGATTTTCTCCGAACTTGGATAGGTGATTTTGATGTTGTTGTTCATATCTTCTTTAATTTTTTAATTTTTCAATTCTTTAATTCTTTATTGTCGTTTTGCAACAATAAAGATTTCATCATTGCCACAGGGTCGTCGGCATTCAGCACCGTTCCGCTCACTGCTATTCCCTGCACTCCAGTGGCGAGTATCTCGTCGATGTCGTCAGGCGTAATGCCGCCTATCGCCACCATCGGTATGTTTATTCCGGCATTGCGCATCTTCGCTATGATGTCGCGATAGCCCTCTATTCCGAGCACAGGGGCGAGATTCTTCTTTGTTGTGGTGAATCTAAATGGTCCGCAACCGATATAGTCAGCTCCCTGAGCGGCTATACGCTGGATGTCCTCAAAGGTGTTCGCCGTACCGCCGATGATGTATTCCTCGCCCAATATGCGTCGGGCTTCATCTATGGGCATGTCGTTCTTGCCTAAGTGCACACCGTCGGCATGCAGTTCCTTGGCAAGTTCCACCCTGTCGTCGAGCAGGAACACTGCCTCGTGCTCCTTGCACATCGGTTGTATCTCGGCTGCCGCTTGCCTGACCTCGTCGTCGCTGGCGTCCTTCATCCTCAACTGTATCCACTTGCATCCGCCCTCAAGGGCCATCCTCGCTCCTTCCACATATCCGATGGAGCCAGTTTCGTGGGTTATGAATTGTATTGCTCTCACTTTGTCTCAATTCTTGTTTTAATAGGGTTATAGAAATGATTTACTGGCCCATGCCCACTGCCTATCTCCACCTTCGCACCGGCGATAAGTGCTTGGGTCAACCATACCTTTGCTGAGGTGACAGCTTTACCGATGGGATAACCCATGGCTAAGTATGAGGTGATGGCAGAGGAGAGAGTGCATCCCGTCCCGTGCGTGTTGAGTGTATCCACATTTGCCGCTTCCAGTTCGCTGATGAGTTCATTTCCACTGTATAGTCGGTCGATCTTTCGTCCCTCGATATGTCCACCCTTTATCAGCAGAGCCTTACATCCTTTGTTTTGTATTATGCGTGCGGCATTGTCCATCGAAGTCTTGTTGCTGATAGTCACTCCCGACAGCACTTCCGCCTCGGGCACATTCGGTGTGAGCAGTGTGGCGAGCGGCATCAGTTTCTTGGTGAACACCTCCACGGCATCGTCCTGCATGAGTCGTGCTCCACTTGTTGCCACCATCACGGGGTCAACCACAAGGTTTTCGATGTCATATTCAGCAAGGGTGTCGGCGATGGCGTTGATGGTGTCGATGTCGTTCACCATTCCCACCTTCACTGCCCTCGGTTTTATGTCGTCCATCACAGCCCTTATCTGTCCTGCCACGATATCGGGTGGCACGGCATGTACGGCAGTCACACCGAGAGTATTCTGCACGGTGACGGCGGTTATTACGGATGCTGCATAGCAACCGAGTGCCGACATCGTCTTGATGTCCGCCTGCACGCCAGCTCCTCCGCAAGAGTCACTTCCGGCAATCGTCAGTGTCGCGATATATCTCATCCCTAATTCCTAATTTCTCATCCCTAATTCCTAATTCCATCAAAGCTTCTGTCCCAGTTTTTCCACACCGGCTCCATGCCTATACGCCTCAAGTCGGCATCCACCTCCTTGGCTGTGCGTGTGTCGCTCACGTCAAACTGTGCCAGTGAGTCGGGATGGCAACAGTAGCCTCCCGGGTCGGTATGGCTCTCGGCACTCATTGTCGTCACTCCCAGTGTAGCCATGTTGTTGCGGATGTCAGCCGTCTCACGGGTAGAGTAGGATATGTCCACGTCGTGGTCGAAGATACGCATGGCAAAAGTCACCTGTGCCAGTTCGCGGTCACTCATCTCCACATTGGGTTGGAATCCTCCGTTCTCTGCCACCCTCATTCTCGGGAAGTTCACTGAATACTGCGTGCGCCAGTATGTCTTTTCGAGATAGCGCAGATGGCGTGCAAGCATCACCACCTCGGTGCGCCAGTCCTCAAGCCCGATGAGTGCGCCCATGCCGATTTTGTGCACACCGGCTTGACCCATGCGGTCATATCCGTTGAGGCGCCATTTGTAGTCAGACTTCGGACCACGGGGGTGATACACCTTGTATCGCTTCTCGTTGTATGTCTCCTGGAAGCATATCACTCCGTTTAGACCGTGGTTTCTCAGTTCGGCATATTCCTCGGCAGCCAAGGGCATCACCTCTATCTGCAGGTTGTTGAAGTAGGGTTTTGCCAGGTCGAGCGCCTTAGCAATGTATTTAACACCCGTGAGCACCTTGTTTTCGCCCGTGAGCACCAGCAGGTTGTCAAACGGACCGAGCTTTTTGATTGCCTCGTATTCCCTCACAATTTCATCCTCGGTGAGGATGGTGCGCTTCATTGGGTTCTGCACATGGAATCCGCAATACACGCATGAGTTGGAGCATG
>CALZMK010000019.1 GCA_945788545.1 uncultured Prevotella sp. | reverse complement strand
TCGCATCCGCTCTCCTTCATTATGCGTATTGCATTACGCACACCATCCACTGGATCCACCTGATAACTTCCGAAAGGCATATCGCATACAACAAGCGAACGTCCCACGGCTCTCACCACCGAGCGTGCGTGATATATCATCTGGTCGATGGTAATTGGCAATGTAGTACCATTACCTGCCATAACATTAGAGGCTGAGTCGCCTACAAGTATTCCGTCGATACCGGCTCTGTCAACAATTCCGGCTGTAGTATAGTCATACGAAGTGAGCATGGAAATTTTCTCGTGCTTCTGCTTCATCTCAATAAAGCGGTGAGTTGTCACCTTACGTGTGTCACTAATCAAATAACCTGCCATGGATCAAAATTATTATAGTTGGATATTATTACGTCTGAATATGGGGCAATACTCTCGGCACTATTAGTAGTGGCAAGTCCCACCACCTTCATACCTGCTGCACGGCCCGACTTAAGTCCATTGAAACTGTCCTCAAACACAATACACTCGTCAATCTCTGCCCCAAGTCTCTCAGCGGCCTTGAGATAGCAGTCGGGATCTGGCTTACTACGCTCAAAATCCTCGGATGTGAGGATGGCATCAAACATTTGGCGAAACTCGCTCCTGCTCTGATATACGCTCTGCATCTTAGCGATATTCGAACTGGTGACAACAGCCGTCTTCACTCCGCGTGAGCGCAAACGGGACACAAAATCCTCAAAGCCCTCTACATAATCGAATCTCATCGTCTGCTCGAAGTCGTTCAGTCGATTTGTGATAATCTCCTGACTATATGCGAGGTCGCCACTAAAATGGCGATCGAAAATCTGCACGAGTGTCTGACCTTTAATTTCGTGCTCCAATCCTGGATGCTCGGGATGAAACTCCCTGCACTGTGCGCCCCAGAACTCGGTGTATTGGGGTTCGGTGTTAAACACCACTCCGTCGAGGTCAAAAAGGGCTGCCTTAAATCTACTCATCTTTTTACCTTTTTTTTGTATTTTCTTAAATTCGGGTGCAAAATTACAAAATAATCTGCAAATAATCAAGAATAGTTGAATAATTCTTAATTTATTTTGTCTTCTCAATGATTTATACTACCTTTGCCGAAAAATTTCGAAGAAATATGAAGAAGAATATATCAATACTTATATCGTCGGCATTTGCCCTGACAGGATGCACTGGTATGACCACTCCCACCCAACTGTCATTCGACACTCTGTCGGTGGAAAAAAGAGTTACTCTCACTACCGACACCAACTCGCCGGCATACGAGATGAAAATCAACGTGAAATACGTGAAGGAAGGTAGCGACGACATGAGAAAGAGTGTCAACGATGCCATTACTGCCAAGATATTCAATCTACATAATGTGGATATCAAGATGGCAGTGGATTCGTTTGTCAACGAAAACACACGCACCTACCTTAAGGATATGCGACCGCTATATATGGAAGACAAGCGCGACATCGACAGGCGCCCCATATATGAGTATGCTGCCGACATCAAGACACGTACCGAGGACGGACGTGAAGGCGTGGTTACATATTTTATAGATATGTATAACTTTGAGGGAGGAGCCCATGGTCTCACCCAACTGCTTACCCTCAACTTCGACAAGGCTACGGGCAAGACTCTCACCCTCGACGACGTGATGGTGCCTGGATATAAGGTGAAGCTCAACGAACTGCTCCAGAAAGCTCTGATGGACAAGGCCGACTGCAAGGACATCAACGAGCTCCACGACAAAGGTTATCTCTTCTCTATGGAGATGTATCCGTCGAGCAACTTCATTTTGGGCAAAGATGGTATCACCTTCATCTACAACCCCTACGAGATTGCTCCCTACGCCTTGGGGCGCATCGAATTGACCATCAGCAACGCCACTCTTGAACCATTATTTAAGAAAAACGAGAATAACTGAATATGAACATAGACATCATAAAGAAATACTTTGGCGACATCACCGACGAGCAATGTCGCCAATTTGAGGCCCTCTACGATCTCTATCAAGATTGGAACAGCAAGATAAACGTGATATCCCGCAAGGACATCGACAATCTGTATGAGCATCATGTGCTTCACTCCCTTGCCATAGCCAAGGCTATAAGATTTAAGGACGGCAGTGAGATACTAGATTTCGGCACTGGCGGTGGATTCCCCGGAGTGCCCCTTGCCATCATGTTCCCCAACTGCAGTTTCCACCTCATCGACGGCACAGGTAAGAAGATTCGTGTGGCAACCGAAGTTGCAAATACCATCGGACTGAAGAACTGTCATCCCGAGCACAAACGAGGAGAGGAAGAGAAGGGTAAATATGACTTTGTCGTCAGCCGTGCAGTCATGCCCCTCCCCGACCTTGAGCGTATTGTGAGGAAGAACATATCCACCAAACAGCGCAATGCCCTCCCCAATGGTATTATCTGCCTAAAAGGTGGCAATGTTGAGAGTGAGATACAGCCATTCCGCAAATATGTTGAGGTAACAGAAATATCACAGTTGTTTGACGAGGAATGGTTTAAGGAGAAATATGTAATTTATCTACCGATATGAGTTTAAAGATACAACGATTTGTTTGCAATCCCTTTCAGGAAAACTGTTTCGTGGTTAGCGATGAAACGAATGAGGGAGTAATAATCGACTGTGGTGCACTTTATCCCGAGGAGCGCACAGCCATCACGGAATATGTGCGCAAGGAGGGCATCACACTTAAGCACCTGATTGCCACCCATGGACATGTGGATCACCACTTCGGCGACAACACTATATTCGAGCTGTATGGTCTGAAGCCGGAACTGTCGGCAAAGGATGAATATCTTCAGAGTAAACTCGAAGCCCAGTGCCGCGAGTTCTGCGGACAGTCATTGGGATATGAGATGCCTCCTGTTGGCAAATATCTTTCCGACGACGATGTGATAGAGTTCGGAACTCACCGTTTCACTATCATCCCCACCCCTGGTCATACCCCAGGCTCGGTCTTTTTCTATTGCAAGGAAGAGAAGATTGCCTTCAGTGGCGACACCCTGTTTCGCATGAGCATCGGACGCACCGACTTTGAATTGGGCAATTATGACGACATCATTGTCAGTCTGAAATCATTATCTAGTCACATGCCTCTCGAAACCACCATTCTTCCAGGACATGGACCACAGACAACCCTTGGCGAAGAAGTACAATGTAATCCGTATTTCAAATAGATTATTATCAACTATACTATTTAAAAAAGGCGACTAGTCTCTCGACCTGCCGCCTTTTATTAACCTTAATAATCTAATACCATGAAAAACACGATGCAAATTTACACGTTTTTTTCATAATTATACTATTTTTGTGGAACAAAATAATACAAATTAATCTTTATTAAATATACATCCATTCCATTTAAGTGTCGTTAACTGTTGCTCTTCCTTATTTTCTTCGTTTCTGAAAGATTTTTTCAAAGAAAGTGTATTTGATGAAATGGATAGGGATGCCACCTCGTTACTTGTTATTTTAAGGGAGGATGGCAATGGAGTCCATTTGGATGTGTAGAGGGTCACCTTGCTCTCTATGGGTTGTTTGCCGTAGGTCATCACCACACACACTACGTTATCGGCGGAATCTGCCAGTTGTCTCGAAGACGGAAGTAGTTTCATCTCTACCTTAACAGCCTCATTGAGGGTAATATGTAGATAGTCGGCAGTGAGTGTGTCGAGGGTAGATTTCTCATCGAATACATCGTTCACCTCTGCCTTCATACCCGAAGCCACAAAGTCGATCATGTCGAGGCGGTTATTACGAGTGAGTGTGGGCAAGACTGAGTCTGGCATTACCGTGAACACATCCTTCATATCAGCTGCCGAGGTTGTCAAGCTGACCAGGATCAGCAACATATTTAATACTATCCGATTCATAAATTGAATGTTGAAAGTTGAATTATTCTTTTTTCTTCCATACACTAATCACCTTGCTACGTACGGCTATTACATTCACCACTGATATCAGCGCGAAAAGGCATAGCCCTACAGCCAACGAAGGAAGTATTGTGCCCTCGTCGATGTCGGGGAAGAGTGTCTCTATCACCTCCATATAATAGCCTCTCAACATGGATAGCACTGTCATTGCAATAATAAGCACCACGAGATTAAGACCTATGGTGAGCAATTGATAGGGCATTGCCACGAGTGAAGGACTATATCCTATGAGCAGTAGGTTCTGGAGTTTGGTTGCATTTTTCTGAACGAGCAGGTAGATGCTCAACATCAGTATATAGAAGCTCAAAACAGAGATGACTCCTCCGATAGCCATTACAAGAGTGACTACGAGTTTGAGAAAATATGTTGTCTTCTCAGCATCGAGATTATTGTTCTCGGTGTCATATCCATTTTCGTCGATATATTGCGCTATATGTTCGTCGGCAGGATTTGCCACTTCCACAATAAGTCGTGTTGGGTCACTCTTCGAGTCGGGAGCGTAGGTTTTGTTGCTCCACTCCATAAAACTTTGTGGAACGAGTATGGAATTTAGTCGCGAAGAAAATCCTATCACCCTACCCTTATATTCGTCCTGACGACCATTGCCATGGATGAATATCTTGAAATCAATCATACCTACCAGTCCGTCGCTTATCTTGGGAAGCGAGTGGTTGTGGGCAAAGCCGAAGTTATACATCGCTATATACGAGCGAGGCAAGATGATGGGGACTGTGGGGTCGCCCTCCTTCCACTGCCACATGTTGAGCGATACATCCACAAAGGAGTCGGGCACACTCTCGAAGAATAGTTCGGATGAAAGCACGGGAGTACCGTTGATACCCATACGTGCGTCAACCTTATATTCGGTAGATGTAAACTTACCCACATTACGAGCGAAGTTCTGTCCCTTAATATCCTCGACATCCGAAGACGTGAATGAGTTGCTGCGACCCGATAGAGTGTTACCCGCCGTTATCTTCTTGCTCACAATGATATATTCGGCTCCCATGAACGAGTCGCCTTGCGTGAATACGGGTAGAACATCGCGATAAAACTGGAATCCCAGCAACACGATGAGCATACCACACAGGTTGGCAAAGAAAAAGCCTATAAACTGCGGCACACTGATGTGCTGACGCAGCAGTTTCCATACGAGACTCATAACTTCAATGTCCTTTCGTAGTTTAGGTCAATATGTTTTCCAATACTCGTCACTATCACTCCCGCTCCCTGACTCTTGGCCTCAGCCATCATTATCTCACCCATAATGCGCGAGTTCTCATCGTCGAGATGGCTTATTGGCTCGTCAGCAAGCAGAAAGTCGAAGGGTTGCACAAGGGCACGGATGAGAGCCACTCTCTGCTGCTGTCCAAATGACATTCTACCAATCTTAGCGTCTTTCTTGTCGGCAATACCGAGCATCTCAAACCATTGGTCGATTTGCTGCTTTGTCTTAAACCCTGTGAGCTTGTTTTTTATCTCCACATTCTCCATTGCCGTGAGTTCGGGAAACAGTCTTAGTTCCTGAAAGAGGTGACTGATGTGGTTCTTACGTATATTCACCCATTGACTCACCTTCATGTTGTGGATGTCAACATCATCAAAAAGCACTTGTCCTGTGTAGTCATTGCGATAACCCACCACATAACTACAGAAGGTGCTTTTGCCCTGTCCGCTGGCGGCTTCCACCAGATACAGATGGTCGCGCTCAAGGGTGACATCTGTCTGCCATATCTCGGAATGGAGGTCGCCACGATTGACAAATACCGAAGGAAGTACGTTCCTGAATATAATCTTATCCATTTTTTAATATATTTATTATTCTATCTTCAGAACGATGGTTTGCAAACGAGGCATGAATGCTGACACTACAGAGAGTTGGGGATTCTGCCTTATTGCAGAAGAAAGACTTAGAACTGCCACAAAACGGCTGCCCTTTACTTGATTTGCAACTACAGATGGTAATTGACGTGATGCATTAGCACCTATCTTCGATACCGCCTCTATTGTGGGTGCCACGTAGAGCTGTTTTCCGTCCTTCACTCCAAACCATGCGTCGAAGTCAGTGCCTCTCAGTCGATAACTATCAGGACCACACGACTCTATCGATGTTCCTGCCGGACATGACTTCTTCCAATAATCCACATCTTTTTGCCATGACACGTCGGAGGCGTCAGCCAATAGAGACATCTGTAGTTTATCTCCAAATGAGGGTATGCTGACTATCAAGTCGCCGTCCACTCCACGCAACATCTTGTCGATGTCGATGGCGGTGTTGATACCGATGAGCATTGTACGAAGCGACTCGTTGGTGCGAAGCAACTCTACGAAGTCAGTTCCCTTGACCCCACATGCCACAGTGAGCAGATTATCAGCTGAAATAGTGGCGATATACTTGTCGCTTATCGGACGTAGTTTGGATTGCGACGCCTTGAGAGCGTCATCAATCTTTTTATCGAAAGAGAATGTATTACACTTCATAGTGACACATTCCTCTGACAAGTCCATTGTGGCAGACACAAGCAACTGTTCGGGCTTTGTACCTCGCGGTGCTCCAAGTGTCAAGGGCATGACAAACTTCTCGGGGAGGGCATCAGCCTGTGCAACAATGGTGACAGGTCCATCCAATGTGGATAGATGACGATATAAAGGAGATTCGCTCACTGCGTCTTTATCAGATGACAGATACTTCACCATCTTGCGCTGAATTGCGGCTTGTTCATCGGCTACAGCAGGTCCCATTACCAGCAATGCCGACGAGGAGAGGCCGAGGACAAAGTTATCGTTGACTACGGAAAACGTATATCCCTTGCGCTCTACGGGTTTTGATGCCTTACCCTCCTTGTTCATCTTCTCCATCCACGACTCTACGTCTCCCTTACTGTCAACCGCAGCCACAAGTCCCAACGAACCGTCGGATGTCTCAAACAAATATGCCTTCCTGCCTGTGTCAACACCAGGAACATCCCCCACTCCAATCTTGGAGAGGTCAATAGCTACAAGAGCTTTCACCCTTGAGGGGATAACATTCATATATCCATTGCCGCCACTTGACAGCAATAATACAAGAGCCGTAGTCACAATTGCGACAACGGCTAATAATGAATATAGTATTTTTTTACGTTTCATTTTCTGTTTGCCAATCTCATCATCATGATTGCCGACAAGGCGGCAGTCTCAGTGCGCAAGCGACTCTCACCGAGGGTTACCGGTGTCCATCCCATATTAACAGCCATTTCCACCTCGTCAATACTAAAGTCGCCTTCCGGTCCGATAAGTACAGTGATATTCTCATCCTTTTCGGTAGCTGCAATCAGTTCACTATATAGGTCCTTGCGTTCCATGTCTTCATAGCAATGAGCAATATATTTCCTGCCCTCAAGCGGAGTCTCAAGATAGTTCTTCAGCGGGAGCATCTCGGTGACAACCGGTTTCCATGGCTTATGACTCTGTTTGGTTGCAGATACGATAATCTTCTCAAGACGAGTTGTCTTGACAACCCTGCGCTCAGAGTTTTTGCAATTTACGAATGTGATACCATCAAAACCAATCTCAGTGCCCTTCTCCACAAGCCATTCTATGCGGTCCATCATTTTAGTGGGACCTATGGCAATATTGAGTTTGCCCAACCACTGCGGTTCCTGGGGCATGGTCTCCAATATGCGATACATACATTTCTTGGTGGCGGCAAGTGTAACCTCGGCACGATAATATGTGCCACGGCCATCCATCAACATAAATTCGTCACCGCTCTTCAGGCGCAATACGCGAAGCGCATGCATTGCCTCGTCATCAGGCAATTCGGTAGATACCGGAGCATTTGCATCATAAAAAAATCTGATTTCCTTCATCGGTTTTCTCCTCCTTTATTATTGAGTGATTTACGTTTATTAATTTCATCTTTAAGTCTTTGGGCCAGATGGTAGTCTTCCTTGGCAATACTGTCGGCAAGTCCTTTCTCAAGCACTGCCATTGGCATCACGTTGATAGGTATCGAGGTTGTATTCGAACCTGCGGTATATGGCACCATTTGATGGCGCACAAGTGAGAGTTTGATATACAACGGTATGCCTGAAACCTCCTGCAGTAATACCGCATCCGAGAGGCGTATGTCATACTTTCCTCCAAATATCTTGTTATATAATATTGTATGGTATTCCCCATTGGCTTTCACCGAATCCACCACCATCTCATAGTCTTCACTATCCGAAAAACCTCGCAACGACTCCCACATCACCTCGGGCAGCAATTTCGATGTACGTGTGTCGCCCTCTTTCTTGTGAAGGCGCAACGACAACTGCCGACGCATGTCATCGTCGGTAACAAAGGACAGTTGCATACGTCGTGTCTCTTCCACCAGTATTACAACACATACATTGTCGTCGCCTTGTATGCTGCCCATTGAATCTAATTGCAATCTCACTCTGTCGGACATATACTATTTTTGATTTTTGGGATGGAACACCATTGCAAACACTACTCCCACCACAAGGGCATAGGCTGAGAAGATATACCAACATGTGGGCCAGTCGCCTACGGTATAGAACTCTTCACCTATGGTCACGCCATATGTGTAGGCATTGATTATATATTGGGCCACTATCACGCCTATAGTTCCGCCAACTCCATTGGTCATAAGCATAAACAGGCCCTGGGCGCTTGAACGAATCTCAGGAGCAGTGTTTTGATCGACAAACAACGAACCGCTCACATTGAAGAAGTCGAAAGCCACCCCATATACTATCATCGACAAAATAAACATCCACACTCCATTGCCAGGGTCTCCTATTCCAAACAGTCCAAAACGCAATACCCATGCAAACATTGATATAAGCATAACATTCTTGATGCCAAAACGCTTCATGCAGAACGGGATAAGCAGTATGCAGAGTGTCTCACTTATCTGTGAAAGTGATATCAGGATATTTGCGTGCTGCACTCCGAATGTATCAGCAAACTCGCTTTGTGATGCAAAGCTGCTAATGAACGGGTTGGCATAACCGTTGGTTATCTGAAGACTCACTCCAAGCAACATCGAGAAGATGAAGAAAAGCGCCATCTGCTTCTGACGGAATAATGCGAATGCCTTCAAACCGAATGCCTCGGATAGTGATATATGTTTGTCTTTATTTGCCACAGGGCAATGTGGCAACGTGAACGAATAGAGGAAAAGCACTACACCAAGGACTCCGGAGGTGACAAACTGCCAGTGATTGGTTTGGAATCCCATAATATCCACAAACCACATAGTGAGGATGAATCCCACAGTACCGAAGACACGGATGGGCGGGAAATCCTTGACAGTGTCCATTCCTGCCTGACGCAATGCTGAATAAGCCACTGAATTGGATAATGCTATGGTAGGCATATAGAATGCCACCGACACTGAATAAAGTGAGAATATTGTGGTGAAATCCACTCCACCCTCAGCAGAGGCTCCATACCAAGCAGTGAGAATCATGAACACACCAGCCACAAGATGACAAAAACCAAGCATTCTCTGTGCCGGTATCCAACGGTCAGCCACTATACCAATGATCGCCGGCATAAAGATTGACACCACTCCCTGCATCGAGTAGAAATATCCAATCTCAGTACCAACTCCTATATTCCCGAGATAACGGCCCATACATGTGAGATAGGCCCCCCATACGGCAAACTCGAGAAAATTCATCAGTGCCAAACGTGTCTTCAGATTCTTCATAATTTCTTATACCTTATTATATATTATAATATTTCAGCCATTAATATTCCGTCATCGTCTTTGAATAGGCGGGCGGTTCCCCCCAACCACTCTGTCTGGGGTTCTTCCCTGTCTAATGGGTGCCAGTGTATCACCTGTCCGCAGGGGTTGAGCTCCACTACCGACTGGCCGTAAGTCGTCCCGTCGGGGAGCCGCAGATGGTGGACGGCTATCTTGCGTGTCTTTTGACTCATTCTTATGGAATCTTACGAATTGTATGTTATCGATAAACATCAGTTTTACTGTCTCCGACTCGTCGTTGCCCCTGTTGAGATAGATGAATCCTCGAATATTCTTGATGTCATGATTGCGGTTTTCCATAACTCTCAACTGCGACTGTCCTGACACCGATATTTGAGTGGAGAATGAGGCTATACTGTCATTGGAGTATTTCACATCCACATAGGCAGTGGCATCCTTTGTTCCCTGCTGATACAGATAGTTGGTCATGAAGGTGAGCATAAACGAATCGCCCTTGTGGAACGACGTGTCGGCCTTTATCTCGAAGTCAAAGCGATTGTAAGGCGCCACAGGCAGTAACATCACACTCGTGGCTCCTCGCCATATATTGGCAGTGTCGCCAGTGGCGGAATACTGTGTCAGTGTACCTCCCATTCCGTTGGTGTTGACTCCAAGCGACTTTCCGTATTCCTGCATACGGTCGCTCACCCTACTGTATATCTTGGCAAAGTCATCGGCATGCCCATAGTAATACACGAGCGACGAGTCGAATTCAGCCTCTGTGACACCATGTTTCTTGAGTACAGCCTTGTAGTAGAGTGTGCGCAGATATGGCGAATTATCCCCGCCGGATGGCTTTTGTGCCATCTCGCGCGACAGATAATAGTCGTATAGGATGTCCTCCATCTCGTCCGGTTGGATCACATCCTTCGGCACACCTGGCTTACATCCTATGCACGTCATACAAATGACGGCCACAATCAATATGTAACTTGGTTTGCGCAGCAATTCTTAACTCTTAATTCTTAATTCTTAACTCCTTTATCGATATCTCCGATACTTCCTTGCGATAGAACAGCACCATCCAAAACACTCCCAACGATATGCTCGCATCGGCAAAGTTGAATACTGGACTGAAGAAGATAAACTCCTCACCGCCAACCATAGGCATCCATGTGGGCCATGTAGTCTCGATGATGGGGAAATAGAACATATCCACCACCTTGCCCATCATGAACGAGGAATATCCCTCGCCGAAGGGAACGAGCGATGCTGTATTGACTATCGTCGATTCATCGAACATCAAGCCATAGAACATGCCGTCGATGATATTGCCAAGTGCTCCTGCCACTATCATCGACAGACAAACGATAAAACCGGTGCGTGCACCCTTCACCGCCACACGATAGGCATAGAGCGAGATGACGCCTACAAGCAATACGCGCAATATGGAGAGCAACAGCTTACTGCCAATCTCCATTCCGTATGCCATACCGTTGTTCTCGATAAAGAGAATCTTAAACCAACTGAACACAGGCAAACATTCATGCAGTGTCATATTGGTCTTTACCGCTATCTTTATCGTTTGGTCAACGAGCAGGATGGCCAATACCAACAGTATGACCATTCTGCCTCGCTTAACCTTCATTGTCTTTTTTGTCATTTCTTTCTATTGAGTTTCGACTCCACACTGAGTGTGGCATGAGGCACTGCCCTGAGGCGTTCCTTCGGTATGAGTTTTCCGCTTATGCGGTCGATACCGTAGGTTTTGTTCTTGATACGGATAAGGGCGCCCTCCAAACCTTGGATGAACTTCTGCTGGCGGTTGGCCAACTGTATCAGTTCTTCCTTGCTCTGTGTGGCACTACCCTCCTCCAACACCTTATACGTTGGAGATGTGTCGTCACAGTCATTACCATCGGCGTTCATCAACTGTCTCATCATCTCGTCGTAGTCTCTACGGGCGAGGCGCAGTTTCTCGTCGATAATCTCCTTGAACTCCTGGAGCTCTTCATCAGAATAACGTGTCTTTTCTTCCATAGCAGTTATTTCTTAATTCTTAACTCTTAATTTTTAATTCTT
>CALZMK010000018.1 GCA_945788545.1 uncultured Prevotella sp. | reverse complement strand
TACGCCGAAAAGCGGGTGCAAAGGTAATACTTTTTATTGGATTATGCAATTTTCTTTGTGTTTTTTTTGTGTTTTCAGCGGTTTTTTGTACTTTTGCACTGTAATTTGATGATTTATGAGGAAAAATTTGCTTCTTTCGCTGACTATCTGTATGATAGCAACAGTTGTCTCCGCTCAGAAATACCATGTCGTGGGGGTGGAGAGAACAAGACTGACGGTGGATTCTACTTACGACTTTTGTAAGGATAATGCCACTGCTCGTTTTATCGTTCCGTATTATAATGTGATTGACAGTATCATGTCGCCTGTCGTGGGTAGGATGGAATGTGCTGCCGAGATTGAAAAACCAGAGAGCAGGATGACCAATCTCTTGGCCGACATTATGCTGTGGTCGGGTGAATTATGCGGAGAGAAGGTTGATGTGGGGGTGTATAACATCGGAGGAATTCGTTCGCCGATGGCTGCTGGTGACGTGACCTATGGTGACGTGATGTCGGTATCGCCTTTCGAGAACAAGATTTGCTTTCTCTCGCTTACCGGTGAGGCACTCATCGAACTATTCTCTCAAATGGCATCCACAGGTGGCGAGTGTGTTAGTAAGGGTGTAAAACTGGTGTTTACAAAGGACGGCAAACTCAAGTCGGCAAAGCTCAATGGTAAAGACATAAAACCGAAAAAGAAATACCGCATTGCCACCAACGACTTCCTTGCCCAGGGTAATGACAAGATGCTTGCTTTCAAGAAGAAAACGGATTATGTTGGCTTTGATGACAAGACTTACAATGCCAGGGAGGTAATCGCAAAATACTTCACCTATATGATGAATCATGGTATAAAGGTGAATCCACAGGTGGAAGGAAGAGTAATTGTTGAATGAGGAATTAGGAATGAGGAATTAGGAATGAAAAGGTTATCTATATTTTTTGCTTTCTTGCTTTTAGTATTAGCTGGAAATGCACAAGAGAAGAAACAGTTGGTGATACTGCACACGAATGATACTCATAGTACGATTCTTCCGTTGAAGAGCACTTTCGAGGACTCTATCGTAGCTGGAAAGGGTGGGGTGGTCAGAAGAATGAACCTCATCACCGAGGAAAGGCGGAAGTCTCCCGACCTTCTGTTGTTCGACAGTGGTGACTTCTCGCAAGGTTCGCCCTTCTACACCATGTTCAAGGGTGATGTAGAGGTGGGAGTGATGAACACCATGGGTTATGATGCCTCCACTCTTGGTAATCACGAGTTTGACAATGGTATGGACAATTTGGCCCGACTTGCCAAAATGGCTAATTTCCCATTGGTGTGCTGCAATTATGATTTCACGGGCTCGGTACTCGAGGGACTCATCAAACCATGGATCACTATCATGAGGAATGGGGTAAAGATAGGTGTGTTTGGTCTCGCTCCCGAACTAAAGGGCATTGTTATGGAAAACGCAATTAATGGAGTGCGTTATATCGACCCCATTAAGGCGACACAGGAAACGGCTGACTATCTGCGCAATGTGGAGAAGTGCGACCTAATAATATGTCTCTCGCATACTGGCTGGGATTTATGGCCTAAGTATATCGACGATAATCATGTCTTCGCCGCCACAAGGAATGTTGACCTCATCCTCGGCGGACATTCACACACCTTCATGGAGCGTCTTGAATATGCCACAGACATCGACGGGAAAAAGGTTCCTGTTGACCAGAACGGCAATCTCGGGGCTTATGTGGGTAAACTCACGATAAACCTCGAAGAGAATTGTCACTCGAAATAAAAGGATAGAACTATCATCTTTGAATGGCCGGCACGCACACTGCCGGCCATTTCCTTTAGTGTGTCGTCTTTCAGCTGGGACGCATGGCCCTTGTCGAGAGCATTCGAGAGACTATAGCAGAACTTCAATTCCGGTATTAGTTTGAAGAAAGGCAGATAGAGGTCACAACCCACTCCTATCTCTATCATCGTGTCGAATCGCTTCAACTGCACGATGTCCTGATCCTTCGATGTTAGGTTGATCATGGGGTTGATACCTGCAAGAAGGTACGGACGATAGTTGTTTTGACGCTTGCTGCTAAACTTCAAATCAACAGGGAAACTGATATATGTATTTTTCATTTCTTGCGTCTCGGTGCGTGCCTTTCCTGTCTCGTTAACGTTGTCGAGGTCGCGGAAGGTGAGATACTTCGAACCGAAATGCATTGTCGGTGTTATTCGTAGATTTAGATAATCGCTCAGTCGCATGTCGGCAAGCACTCCCACCGATATGCCAGGATTCCATTTGCTCGCATCGCATACTATGGTGCGTGTCACCTGACTGCCGTCTTCACGGATGTAAGTCTGAGGTCCCACGTTTTCAAATTCTATGTCTTGGGCGTTGAATCCTATAACGATACCGAAGTGTAGTGGTCGCAGGTCGATATATGGCTTGTTTTCCACAAGTCTTTCCTGTGCCGAAGCCACTATTGTCGTCACTGTCAATAAAAGAGTTAATATTATCTTTTTCATTGTTTTTTCGTCCTTTTACTATATAAAACGTATATCTTTCAAGTATATTGTATTAAATTAAGCAAAAAGAATACCTAAAATGTGGTATTTCTCAAATCTTTTTTGTACTTTTGCATCACTATTTCATAGTAAACACATTTATTAATTTAAAAAAGAAAGTAATATGGCTTACGTAATTGGTGACGATTGTATCGCATGCGGTACATGTATCGATGAGTGTCCTTCTGGAGCTATCTCTGAAGGCGAAAAGTATTCAATTGACCCTGATACCTGCACTGAGTGCGGTACTTGCGCAGATGTTTGTCCTTCTGAGGCAATCAGCCTGCCCGCTTAATTGAGGCTTTTGAAAAACTAAAAGGGCTGACATCTTCGGATGCCAGCCCTTATTCTTATTAATAAGTCCAATCTTATTTTATTATCGGGGGATAATTGCTATCCCCCGATATTCTATCTATTACATTCCGAGAACCTGCTTGGCAACTGCATTCTCAGGATCAAGCTGAATCAACTTCTCAGCAAGAGTCTTTGCTGCTGCCATATTGTCTGCGATACGTGCCTCGTAAGAGATGAGGTAGAGGTAGGCTTCCTTCAGACGGCTCTTGTCTGAGTTGTTAAGCTCGGTGCGAGAGCTGTAGAGGTCGATGAGCTTCTCGTAGTGAGGCTTGGCATAAGCATTCTTCTGGTCGTTGTCCATTGCGTTGTTAACGCGTGCACGCCAGAATGTGGCATACTCAATGGCATCGGCATATTTCTCGCCAAGTTTCTGATAGAGTTCGTCTGACTTCTTCAGTGAAGCTATCATTTCGTCGCCTGCCAACTTACTTGCCTGATAGTAGTAGAGCTGTGCAAGTCCTGCGTGGTCAGTAGCTGTAGGAGTTGAATACTCTGCAAGATACTGCTCGTAATACTTGATAGCAGCGGCGTAGTCCTCAATCTCACTATATGCGTCTGACAAAGTCTTAATCACACCAGCCTTCTTGTCCTTTGAGTCAAACTCCTGTTCGATGGCCTTCTTGTAGCTTTCGATAGCTTCATCGTATCTCTTAACTCCCTTCAGGGCATTGCCATAATAGGTGTAGTCGAAGTAAGAGAACTTGGCACTGTCGCTCTTGTTGAAGAGGGCATCGGCATACTGAAGAGCCTGGTCATACTGCTTGGTGTCTGTAGAGGTGAAGAATGCCAAACGATTGAAGGCTGCATCACGAGGAGCCTTGGTCAATCCGTACTTGGCAACTTCAAGGGCGTTGGCAGCCTTACCTGTCAGATAGTATGCCATGGCGAAGTCGCGGATGTCACGCTCTTCCATCTTGTCTTTCTGTGCCCATGCCTTGTTGTAGCAGTCGATGGCATTGCTAAACTTGTTTGATGTGTAGTAGATACGTCCGGCAAGGGCGTCAACTGCGATGTCGGGACGATGTGCACGGAGTTCCTCCAACTTGGCAACAGCCTCTGATGGACTTACCTTCTTATATACGTTGGCATACTTGTAGTAAGCCTCAGGATCCTTCGGGTCGAAGTATATTGCCTGCTGATACTGCTGGGCAGCTGCACCACCATCGTCGTTAAGAGCCTGGATGTCACCGAGGACGATGAATGCCTTTGCGCACTTTTTGTCGGCCTTGAGGGCATTCTCTGCCATGATGCGTGCATTGGCTGTGTCCTTCACTTCAAAATAGGCTTTCGACATGGCGAGAAGCACATCGGTGTTCTTCTTGTACTTCTTGGCATACTTCTTGCTCTGTTCTGCCAAGTCACCCGCCTTGTTCTTGATCATCTTGGTGATTGCCTCTTTGTCTGCATTTGGGTCGCCTGTCTGGGCGAACACTGGAGTACCGATGCCTAGCATCAATGCTCCCATCATTACGTATTTAATTGCTTTCATAATCAATATTGAATTCTTTAATCCTATAATCCTTTAATTTTTTAATTCTTTAATTTTTATTTACCACCACTTCTCTCACTGCCATATTGCCTCGTGCTGGCAAAAGTCCGGCTTTGAAGATTATCTTCTGTCCGATGGGCGACTGAAGGAAGTTGGCGAATCCCCATGGGAGCCCCTGCCTCGGGTCTGTCAGAAGTGCGTAGATTGTGCGCACCAGTGGATAGTTGCCGTTATATATATAATATTGGTAGGGTTTCCAACTGTTCATTGGCGTAGCCTCGTCCAGTCTTGATACCGATACCACACGGATGTTCTTTTTGAATGTCACGTTTGTTGTGTCACGTGCGTCGTTGAGCCAGTTGCTGCCAATAATTCCTATTGCATCTTTATGTGTCGATACATAATTGATAACTTCCTCGCTCTTTTTCACAGCCTCAATATTCGGACTGTTGATTGGTTTGCCGCCCAAGATACTGTCAACGCAGAAATGCACAGTGCTCGACTTTGCATTGTCGAATACGACATCAAATGTTCCCAGTTTGCTTTGCGGAAAAACCTCATTCCATTTTGTCACTTCGCCACCCAAGATTCTCTTGATGTCCTTTATAGAGATGCAGGTGTCGGGATTTTCGTTGTTGACGATGAGTGCCAAACCGTCGTATGCAATAGGAATACTGCGTGCGATATACTTGCGGTCGGAGAAGTTCTTCACTTCACTTTCTCTCAGTCGTCGGGCTGCAACTGTAAGCCACACCTTTGTCTTCATCAGCATATTGATGCCGTCGAGCTCATTGGTGTATATGGGCTTTACTGTTGCTTGAGGGTAGGTGTGCTCAAACACTTCCCTCATCTCTTCGATAATAGGACTGAAACTCTCGTCGGAAGCAAATGACATCGTGCCCGATGAATAGGTATCAGTTCTACCATTTTTAGGTTTGCTGTGGCATGACCACAACAAACCTAAAATGAGAGTTAATCCAACTAATATGTTGAATGTACGTTTTGTCATAAATTACTGAAGTCTAAATGTTACAGGTACGGTGAACTTCACACGCACTGCACTACCATTCTGCTTACCAGGAATCCAGTGGGGCATTGCCTTAACCACGCGTACAGCTTCCTTGTCGAGTGACGGGTCAACCGACTTAACAACCTGTACGTCGGTGATAGAACCATTGCGCTCTACCACGAAGGTCACGATAACGCGGCCCTGTACTCCATTCTCCTCAGCTACAACAGGATACTTGATGTTCTTGCTAAGCCACTCGAAGAGTGCACCCTGACCGCCAGGGAATGACGGCATCACCTCTACCACGTCGAAGACTTTGGTCTCTTCTTCCTTTGGAGGCTCAGGCTGAGCAATTACTTCCTTGGCCTTGAGCACCTCACCGCCAGCCTCGTCGTTACCCTTTACGTCGAACGAACCGATGGCAGTGTTTGTCTTGTTGAGGTCTTCCTGGCTCTTGAGCTCCTCTTCGGGCTTAACCTCGTCATCCTTCTTGATGACAGGAGGAGTAAACTTCACTGAGCTCTTCACCTTCTCAACAACTTTCTGCTCTTCAACCTTCACTGGGGCCTTCTTCTCTACCTTGGCTTCCTTCTTCTGGGCCAACTTAGAGAGCTCGACATCAGTTTCCATAGCTACCTTCTTGGGGAAAGCGTTCTCGATGGCTACCTTTGCTGCCACAGCTGCCATGATTGCAATGATAACTGCAAACACGAGCAACATTGACTTAAGGTTACGCTTGCCAGTCTCCTTGCGGAGAACGTATGCACCGTATTCCTTGTTACGGCCTTCGAATACGAGATCGACCCAATTATTATCTAAAAGATCTACTTTTGACATTGTTCTTTACGTTTTAATAGTTTTTACTTTACACCCTTCAAACCGAGCAGTTTCATATCGTCTTCGTTGATCTTGTCGATTACGTAAGTACCGATACTGCAAATCTGCATTTCATCGAGAGCGTCAACCATGTTCTTATAAGAAGCAGTGTCAAGAGGCTTGATGATGATTGTAAGCTTGGGCACCTTCTCACCGTCCAGATTACCGTTCTTGATCTCAGCGAGCTCCTTCTGGTAAAGGCTGTCCGGCATATTGTACTTGATCTTCTTCTCATCCAGTTTCTGCTTTGCCAGCATGATCTTTGCTACCGGTGCAATACCTTCCTCGGTCACGTGGCTGATGAGCACCTTGCGGATACCATCCTTGCCCCATGTTGTTTCCTTAAGGCATGTCGGGTCGTCATACTTTGGCAAACCGTCGATGTGGTAAATCTTATCATTGCCAGCAAGAATGAGCGTGATGGTGTGGGAAGCCTTTGTTGCAGACTTGTCCTCGTCCTGTACGTTCTTGTCGTTGCTAGGCATCGTCAACTGCATAGCCTGAGGCTTGCTCAGAGTGGTACACAGCATGAAGAACGTGATAAGAAGCATCATCATGTCCACCATAGGCGTGAAGTCCACGCGGGTGTTCATCTTTTTCTGCTTGCTTTCTTTTTTCTTTGCCATGTTTATTCCTCCGATGACGTTTTAAGATTTGTAATCAGCTGGTAACGGTTCTCTTCCATGTCCTGAAGCTCTGACATAAGCGCCTTGACTGCCTTGTAAGGAGTCTTGCTATCGCACTTGATGGCGATACGAATGTCAGGGTTGGCATCGCGAGCTGCCTTTACCCACTCTTGAAATTCACTCATTCCCCCATCGATACTATCGGTGGGAACTCCAAGCGTCTTGATGACTTCGGCCATCTTCTCGGGCTCAAGGTTGAGGTAGTCGGGGAGCTTGGTGACGGGTACACCAATCATCGACTCTTCCTTGAACTTCTTGATCTGCGCACCGTTCAGCGTGATGCCGAATTTGTCGGTGACAGTCTGCATGATGGCCAACATGTCGTTCTTATTGTCGGTTCCGACGAAGATCTTACCGTCAGTGCCAACAAGAATGTTCAGCACATTCTTCTCGGGCACCTTGACCTCCGACACTGAACTTGGCGTATTGACCTGAATCGGTTCTGGCTGCAAGAATGTTGATGTCAACATAAAGAAGCACAGAAGAAGGGTCATCACGTCCGACATAGGAGTCATGTCAATCCAGACGTCTTTTTTCTGTATCTTTATTTTACCCATTATTATTCGCTAATTAAAAGGTAAAACAATTAAGCCTCTTCTGTGTGGTTAACGTCGTATGTAGATGCAATTGTGTAACCAACCTCGTCGAGGGCGTAAGTCAACTTGTCAATCTTGTTTGTGAAGAAGTTATAGATAACTACTGCGAACCAAGATGTCAAAATACCTGATGCTGTGTTCACAAGGGCCTCAGAAATACCGGCAGACAGTGCCATAGAGTCAGCACCACCACCTGCAGACAGAGCCTGGAATGAACGGATCATACCGAGCACAGTACCGAACAGAGCGGTAAGAGTACCGAGGGTAACGATGGTAGCAACGATAGGCAAGTTCATCTGGAGAGTAGGCATCTCAAGCTGAGTAGCCTCCTCGTGAGCCTGCTGGATCTTGGCGATCTTCTGAGCCTTCTTCAGAGTGTTGTTAGCTTCAGCGTCCTTGTAAGCGTTGATAGAAGCGAGAACAACGTTAGCTACTGAACCCTTCATCTTGTTGCAGAGAGCTGTAGCCTCGTCGAACTTACCAGACTTGATGAGTTCCTTAACCTGAGTAGTGAACTTGCCAAGGCTCATAGTACCGAATGCACTCTTGAGGGCGAAGAAACGCTCAACACCAAGGCAGATAACAGAGAGAAGAAGAGTCAAGATAAGACCTACAACGAAACCTCCCTTATACACGGTACCCATAAGGTTTACTGGGTGTCCAGTAGGATCGCCACCTGCGAAGTTGTCAGGTGCACCGAGTACCTGGAAATAGAATGCGTAAGCGGCTACACAGCAGATTACAAGAATCCAGATAGCGTTCTTAACTCCCTTAAAGCCCGATGATTTCTTAGCTGGGGCTGCAGCATTTGTTTTTGTTGCCATAATACTTTTAATTTTTTTTAGTTATTTAATGAATTAAAATGATATTCGCTTGATTGTTTTTTTAAGTGTTCAACAAGTGTCTTGACGGAGTTTACTCCTTACGAGCGACAAAGTTAATAAATAAGTGCCAAAATCGCAATGAATTAATAAGTTTTAACTACATTTTTTTGATTTCTTCATTGATTATGGCACTTATTCCTCGCTTTTTATGCTAATTTTGACAATGCATCCTTTATTCGGCGCATTGCTTCAACTATATTCTCATCGCTTGTAGCATAGCTCATGCGGAAACATTCGGGGTCGCCGAAGGCGTCGCCACCTACAGTTGCCACGTGTGCTGTCTCGAGCAGGTACATGGCGAAGTCGGAGGATGTGTTGATGACTGTGTCACCGCATTTCTTACCGAAGAAACTGCTGCACTTGGGGAACAGGTAGAATGCTCCCTCGGGCACGTTCACCTCCAGTCCGGGGATGTCCTTGGCCAGTTTCACTATGAGGTCGCGGCGGCGTTCGAATGCCTGGCGCATCTGCTCCACACATTCCTGTGATGCCGTGTAGGCAAATTCGGCTGCCTTCTGGCTCACTGAGCACGGACCGCTGGTGTATTGTCCCTGCAACTTGTTGCATCCCTTGACTATCCACTCCGGGGCGGCAATGTATCCAATGCGCCATCCCGTCATGGCGTATGCCTTCGACACTCCGTTCACAATGATTGAGCGCTCCTTCATTCCGGGGAACTGGGCAATGCTCTCATGGTGTCCGATGTAGTTGATGTGCTCGTATATCTCGTCGGCCAGTACGAAGAGGTCGTCGTGCTTCTTGATAACCTCTGCCAATGCCTCCAGTTCACTCTTCGAATACACGCTTCCCGTTGGGTTGCTCGGTGAGCAGAGGATAATCATGCGTGTCTTGGGGGTGATGGCTGCCTCAAGCTGCTCGGGTGTCATCTTGAAGTTCTGGTCGAATCCTGCCTCGACGATTACGGGTACACCGCCTGCCAACTTCACCATCTGGGGATATGACACCCAATAGGGTGCAGGGATAATCACTTCCTCGCCGTCGTTCACCAATGCCATCACGGTGTTGCACACGCTCTGCTTGGCTCCGTTCGACACGAGCACCTCGTTCACCGTGTAGTCAAGACCGTTCTCCTTCTTGAGCTTGGCCACGATGGCTTTTCTCAGGTCGGGGTAGCCCGGCACTGGGGAGTATCTCGAGAAGTTGTCGTCAACAGCCTTCTTGGCGGCTTCCTTAATGTGGTCGGGGGTGTTGAAGTCGGGCTCTCCCACGCTCATGTTGATGACGTCGATACCCTGTGCTTTCATCTCCGAACTCTTCTGCGACATGGCTAATGTGGCCGATGGCGCAAGTCTTTGCAATCTATCTGATAGTTGTGCCATTGTATTTTTGGGTTATTTTTGCTGCAAAATTAATTAAATTATTCATTAAACAAGAAGATTTCTTGCTTTTTTTTATTTTTTCAACATAAAAAGTGTAACATTGAGTTTATTTTAGGTGCAATTCGTGCCCCATGCGCTCTTTTTTGGTCTTCAAATAGCGATAGTCGTATTCGTTTGGCGACACCTCGATGGCCACGTTTTCCACTATTTCCAGTCCGTATGCTTCCAGTCCCACTCGCTTTGTGGGGTTGTTGGTCATGAGGCGCATCTTGTGCACTCCCAGATGGCGCAACATCTGTGCTCCGCAACCATAGTCGCGCTCGTCGGGCTTGAATCCTAAGTGGATATTTGCGTCAACGGTGTCCATACCCTCTTCCTGCAACTTGTATGCCGCAATCTTGTTCATGAGTCCTATGCCGCGGCCTTCCTGTTGCATGTAGATGATGACTCCCTTTCCTTCTTTCTCTATCATCTCCATGGCCTTGTGCAACTGTTCGCCGCAGTCGCAGCGCTTGCTGCCGAGGATGTCGCCCGTGGCGCATGATGAGTGCACTCTCACGAGGATGGGTTCGTCTTCCTTCCATTCGCCCTTGATGAGTGCCATGTGCTCAAGTCCGGTGGAGCTCTGGCGGAAGGGTATCAGGCGGAAGTGACCGTATTTCGTGGGCATGTCGGCCTCGTTGCCCACCTCTATCAGGGATTCCTTCTTGAGTCGGTAGGCTATGAGGTCTTTGATGGTGATGATGTGCATCTGGTGTTCCTCGGCAAACTTCATGAGGTCGGGCATGCGTGCCATTGTCCCGTCGTCGTTCATGATTTCCATGAGCGCTCCCGCGGGATAGAGTCCTGCCAGTTTGCATAGGTCGATGGCTGCCTCGGTGTGTCCCGAGCGGCGCAGCACTCCCATGTCCTGGGCATACAGGGGGTTGATATGTCCCGGTCGGCCGAATGTCTCGGGGCGTGATGCGGGGTCGGCTAATGCCTGGATGGTGGCGGCACGGTCGTGTGCCGACACTCCCGTGGTGCAGCCCTCGAGTTTGTCGATAGTCACTGTGAACGGTGTACCGAGCATCGAGGTGTTGTCGGCCACCTGATGGGGCAGGTCGAGTTCCTCGCTTCTGCTCAACGTGATAGGTGCGCACAACACGCCCCTGGCATATTTCAGCATGAAATTCACCTTATCGGCCGTGATCTTCTCGGCGGCGATAATCAGGTCGCCCTCGTTCTCACGGTCCTCGTCATCCACCACGATGACAAACTTGCCCTCCCTGAAATCGTCGAGGGCCTCTTCTATTGTGCTAAGTCCAAATCTTGCCATATTATTTAGAATCCTTTAATTCTTTAATCCTTTAATTTTTTAATTCTTTAATCCTTTAATATATTATATATAATAAGGTGTAAATCTCTTAGTCGATACTGATAGTGACCTTCTTTCCCTCTTCCACACGTCGTATGATGTTCTCGCTTGCAGCGACGATATTGCGCAGGTCGCGCAGCAGTCGCAGTCGGAATCGCCACATCCTGAGATAGAAGAACACGCCAAACGGCAATATGACTCCCGTCACCACGTTCATCCATTTGCGCACAAACGGTCGGGTGTGGGCATGTGTGGCTATGATGGGCAGGGCGTTCAGTTCGTTGAGGATGGTCTTGTCCTTCGTGTTCGACAGGTCCTCAATCACCGCCTCAAGTCTCTCGTTGATACCCTCTATCACCTGGTCGTCGCCAGGGCGGAAGAACACCTTTATCGGGTTGGGGGCCTTCAGCAGACTGTGCTCATGCGAGTATTGCTTGATGTCGCGGCATATCCTCATCAGTTCCTCGGCGTCCTTGATATAGTCGGGGTCGTTGATGATCACCTCTTTCTTATATACATGTCGCTTGGAGCGTATGCCCAACATCTTGAACAGGATGTTCTTGTACATGTCGATGTTGAACACAGTGGAGTCGCTGTTGGCCTTGAATGTGAAGAATATTGCCAGCGGAGCCAGCACTGCCGTGGATATCAGTTTGCCGAACAGCACTGTCCAGTTGCCGTCGCGTGCCATCTTCATTCCCGAGTTCTCGAAGATGTAATA
>CALZMK010000017.1 GCA_945788545.1 uncultured Prevotella sp. | reverse complement strand
TGAAGAGTCTTAGCCCTACCGATGTATATATCGGAGAGAACGTGTTCGACGGTGTAGACGATGATTTCCGTATTGTTGTTGATCCAGTGCTTTATGGTAGCTTTATACTGGATGCGAACTGGTCACAATACAAGGACAAGATTGTGGCATCGCAGTATATGCCTACGACATTCTCACCACTAAAGCACGAAGGAATAACATACGAATATGCAGCAAATACCCTTAACACACTCCCGACATCGTCATTGTTGAGATTGCAATCTTCACTGTGGAATATTGCAATCATTGGAGTTGAAGTCGCTATTGCAGTGGCTTCCAGCGGTGCATTAACCTCTGCCTCCAATGCAGCAGCCAATGCAGCAGCAGCGACGGCTAATTCCGCGGCGGCAGCAGCTACCGAGATGGCTGAGGTGGCTGAATTCGCAACATCTTCTTTATTCCTTCAGGGAAACTCACAAATACCGGCATCCATTTTATCAGAAGGAGGTCAGGTATGTTTGGAAGCTATGGCAAATACTGCAGCCACAACGGCAACATTAGCTGCGGGTAATGCGACTGCCATTGCATCATCATCAATCGTGCCTAAGTTATTGTGTATTTATGCAGCCACAGTCCATGGTACGATGGCTTGGGCAAATAGTGTTGACTATCTTGCAAGAAATATCGGCAAAGACATTAAGCGCAGAAGTACTTGGGAGTTGGAAGGTGGTCAATGGTTGGTTACTGAAACCAAACACACCATCTACCACATGTATATCAAGGACATCGATGACGACCTTGAGGTTGCCAACATCTATAATGACATAGGTTCAGCCTATAATTATAAGACAGTAGCTATCGGTCAGTACGCTTTCCATGACAAGAAAAACCTGAAGGAAGTAAAATTTACTGATGTCAACAAAGGTGAGATGTACGAGCCGCTGCAAATCACATTGCCCGATTCATGCTTCATGGGATGTGACAAGTTGGAGACCATCAACCTCATCATGCGCAGTAACTATACTGACCGTGACGTGGCACTGAGTCCATTGAACATCATACCCCTTGGAAACCATATCTTCGAGGGCTGCGATACTACCAAGATAAAGATTATCGTTGGCAAGGAGGTCTATGAGGACTTCATAACAGATGAATATTGGTCACGCTTCAAGAACATGTTTGTGGCTGTGGATGTGCCTAAGAAGGTGGATTATGAATGGTATGGTACTCAATATACTTATGCTTTCAAGGATAATTCAAAGAAGAAAACAGAGGAGGTTGGCACTCATACTATTGAGCATGTCGAAGCAATAGGTCCAGACTTGGAACAAATAACAAGGAAAAAAGGATTAGGTGTCCTTATGAATGATATAGGGCAAGTATATAATTATAAGCTCGACCGTGTATGCAAAAAGGCATTTTATAATTGCAACGAACTTGAAGTATTGGAGTTTTGGGATCATTTCGACGATATTGCTCGCAATACATACAAGGAGCTGAGCGTTGCACTCGGTGACTCTTGCTTTGCTGATTGCAAGAATCTTAGGGAAGTGGTTGTTTCCAACTTGTACCACAAAAAAGGTGCATTCAAATGGCACAAGAATGTGGCAAACATCTATCCCGACTCTCTGACACTTGGCAAGGGTGTATTTGATGGATGTGACAAGTTGAAAATCAAGCTGCCTTGGAATCTGGAAGACGCCTATCTGAATGACACAACTTGGGCACAATACAAGGACAAGTTTGTGCCGTGTCTGTTCTATCCTAAAGACGACGAGGTCCTCGACTGCGTGGAGGATATTGATGGTCTCAGATACGAATCAGATTACGGTCAAACGTTTAAGCTCTTCGATGCCTCTAAATACGACAAGAGCAAGGCTATGACCGTATTTAAGAAGAGTGATATCGGTAGTTTCGAGGAATTCAGAACATTCGCTGCGTGTGGTTTGGATAAAATAGACGAAGAATGTTTCACGGAATGTAAGTATCTGAAACTTATCACACTGCCAAAGACCTTGAAAACAATTGGGGCAAGAGCTTTCAATGGTTGCGAGTCGCTGAATGACTTGGCTATACCTGAAAACGTGTCAAAGGTGGAGTCTGAGGCGTTCAAGGGATGCAAATCCATGAAGCGCATCTATTTTAACTCTCCTACGCCCCCTGAGCTGAGCGGAACAGGATTCTTCGACGGTATGCCTACTGACTATGTCATTATGGTGGCAGACTCGGTTGTTGACGCCTATAAGTCAGCATGGTCGCAATATGCCAACCATATTCAGACTTATAGCAAGCCAAGCGGATTCCGCGAGGTGACGCTGACAGAGCCTGGAACTCTTGCGGAGAAGTTAGGATTAGAGGTGACTGATGATTCAGATTTCATGTTGCATGGCTATTATTCAGACATTGACAGCCTGAAGGTGAACGGTCCTATCAACGGCACAGACATTGGTGTAATCCGTTTCCTCGGAGGTAGGGATGTTGAGAATTCCGACCCCAACCCGGCAGGAAAGCTGACCTATCTTGACCTGTACAATGCAGACATCAAGAAAGGTGGCGCAACCTACAACCGTGACGGCGACAACGATTATGTGCAGGCAGACAACCGTGTGGACACTTATATGTTCTCAGAACTTAATCTGAGTACTGTCATCCTGCCCAAGTCAGCTACCAGTATCGAGGATCATGCCTTCTATGCATGTCCATATCTACAGAGGATTGTCGTGGGTGAGAATGTCGAAAGGCTTGACAACAAGGTCATCTACCAAAGCCCCAATGTCAAGGAGCTGATAATGCTCTGCAACAAGAAGCCGGAGACCCACAAGAAGGCTCTCGACGAGGACTATCATGTGACGGCAATATATGTGCCACGCAAACTTGCCGCTGAGTACTCAAGCGAATTTGCATACTACAGCCGTGTTGACACTGTCATCGTAGCATTCGAGGATGAGAATCTGGAACTCCAATTAAGGGAAAAAGGCTTCTATACAATAACCGACTTACTTAATGCATCGGATATCGAAGGCTTGTTGGACAACAACAAGAATATTCAAAAATTTAACGAACTGCTGTACTGTGGTGCAGAAGAATTGGGCGATAATTCACTCTCTGGCTGCAGCAGTCTGCAGGAGGTGAGGTTGCCTTTCGGGCTGAAACATATCACAGCAGGTGCGTTCAAGGGATGTAGTTCGCTTGGGAAGATAAAGACGTTGTCAAGTACTATTCCGACAATAGAGCCTGACGCGTTTGCTGACCTGCCCGACAACTTCCTTGTCTATGTGCCAAGTGATAGCGTGAATGCCTATCGTAATGCATGGCCTCAGTATGCAGACCACATTGTGTGCGACCGAACTCGCAATGACAACATTAAGACGGTTGTGCTAACAGAGGCTGGTACCCTTGCCGAAAAACTCGGCATGGAGGTTGTGATGGATCCCAGTAATTCGAGAAACATTAAGGAAATCAGAGGTGACTATACCAAGATTACCGCTCTGAAAGTCGTTGGACCAATCAATGCTAAGGATATCGCCGTACTGCGATTCCTTGGCGGACGAGAGTGGTCAGATTGTGATTGGGTGTCACTTTCCCGTATGTATTATCTTGATCTTTATGACGCGGACATCCGCACGGATGAGAACGGTATCCGATTCACAGGGACATCAACGTCAGATGATGATGAACATGGTTCATACGTTACAAAAGATGATGTTATTCCATTCGATATGTTTTGGAAATGCGACAATATAAGGACTCTAATACTGCCAAAGTCTGTCACTAAGATCAATTATGAGGGATGCTACGACATGCTTTATCTCGAAAACGTTGTTATTGGCGACAATACCGTTTATATTGATGATGATGCGTTTGGAGAATGTCCGAAACTCAAGAGAATGGCATTTATGTGTACACAGAAGCCAACACTTCACGGTGACGCGTTCACAGACCCTGTCAGCGACCAGCCTTATCACGTGGAGAACTTCTATGTGCCTAAGAGTCTTGCGGAACAATATAATACCGATGATGAGTACACCACTCATACCAACGGCATTAAGACGGAGTTTGACGAAGACGACATGTTCCGCGAGTGTGCCAAGAGAAACATTTTGGACAAGGATGACTTGTCTAATGTGCATAGTCTCGATGGATGGTTCAAGGACAATGTTGGTGTGACAGATTTGTCTCATTTCAGACTCTCTAACATCGACTCACTGAAAACCGCCGACCTCGCACCTCTCGCCAATTTGAAGAGGGTTGTTCTGCCCAACTCATTGACAGAGATACAGGCAAATGTCTTCTCCAACAACGCCAACTTAGCCTGGGCTGACTTCACCCGCTGCTCGGAGGCTGGAGCCTCGCTCGCCGCTAATGCCGACAAGCTCGGTGCAGCCAAGAACACCCTCGTGTATATGCCTTCGTCATTCGGCTCTTCGGATAAGGCCAACGTGGTATATGGTGCCGATGGCGCAAGGGAGTGCGCAAGGTATGAACTGACTGACTCACGCGACTATGACGTGCCGATGGAGTTCACCGCCAAGGAGATAAGCTACGACCGCGACTTCAAGAAGCGCACCGCACCTTACACCACCTGTCTGCCGTTCGACTGCGACGTGCCTGCAGGCTGCAAGGCTTACACACTCTCAGGTCGTTCGGACAACGAACTCATCTTCACCCAGGTGGCTGACATGGAGGGCGAGAAGCCTTACCTCATCATCGCCGAGGCTGCCGACGCTAAGATTGAGCAGACCTCTGACGTGAAGATTCCTGTCACTCCGCTGCGTCTGCCGCAGGTGAATGCCCCCGGCTACTCTATGCTCGGCACACTCTCGTATATCGACAACGAGAAGGCAGCTGGCATGATGGCCTACGTGCTGCAACCCGATGCCCAGTGGCATCCCGTAAGCAACGACGGCAAGAGCAACATAGCCCCCTATCGCGCCTTCATACAGGTGAACGGCACGAAGGCTACCCGCGCCATCCAGTCGTGGTTTGAGGATGTTGACGGCTCAACGGGCGAGACTGTCCTGAAGACCATCGACTTCGACGGCAAGGAACGCTACTACGACCTCAACGGTCGCCAGCTCAATGGCGCACCGAAGCAGGGAGTGTATATTCACAACGGGAAGAAGGTGATTAATAATTAGGAGTTGGGAATTAGGAGTTAAGGAGTCAACTCCTTAACTCCCCCAAAAAAATTAAAATTTAAAGTTATGATTAAAAAGTTTTTTATATTAGCAGTGGCTGCCCTCGCCCTTGTGGCTTGCGGCGACGACGAGCCGGACAATCCGACTCCAGAGCCAAGCAAGGCTACCGAGTTTGTTTCTACCCTGAGTATGACCGCATCGCAGGATTTGTTGGATGTGGCTAATGTCACCGTTTATTATATAGGCAGTGACGGACAGGTTAAATCCGAACCGATGGGCTCCACCGAGTGGACCAAGACCATCACGCAGAAGTTGCCATGTAAGTATGGCTTTGCCTTTGCCTGCACAAAGAAGCAGGGTGTGACAATCGACGAGAGCAAGACCTACACTTTCAACGAAGTGCTCACTCGCAGTTTCGAGGTTCACGACCAGAACGGCAAGGTAATCTCAGGCAGCAACAAGGAACTCAAGATTAAAGATGAGGTTATCGGCGAGGCTGTAGAGACCTTCATCAGCGGACTGAACTTCTCCTACGAGTATGCCGTGGATGAAAGCGGCAACCAGAGTGTCACCACCATCGACTGGGGCTTCAATGCCGGCGAAGGCGGCACTGTTGACACTCCCGTGAACGGCGACCCTGCCACGGGGGATGCGGAGTGATATGAGAATTAGGAATTAGAAATTAAATCCGCGCAACGACTTATCGATGAGACGTTGCGCGGATTTGTTTTGGTAGGTTCTATAAATTAGCTTTGATGGGATTTTGCTCTATCTCCGAGCAGATTTCTTTGTAAGGGTGAAGCAGCATAGCGAGCTATGGTGCAATACCTTACGAAGAAAGATGCCGGAGAGAGAGTGAAAGACCGCAGCTTTTGCCTTGGGGCAAAATGCAGTAATTCAATAGAGAATTGTAATTAATAGAACCTACCTTTTATAAAAAACGCCCGATTTGTTTGGAGAAATGAAATGAAATGATTAACTTTACAGCCGAACAATGTAATCATCATGGTTATGGAAGAAAAAACAGTAAAGGAAGAGGCAAAGCGCATACCTTATGGTATGATGAACTTCGTGGCTGTGCGCGAAGACAACTGCTACTATGTCGATAAGACAAGATATATAGAAAAGGTGGAGAGAGCCAACAAGTACTTTTTCTTCATCCGCCCCCGCCGTTTCGGCAAGAGCCTCACTATGTCTATGCTCCGTCATTATTATGACATCAACCAGGCTCCTAAGTTTGAGAGACTGTATGGCGACCTGTATATCGGGCAACATCCGACACCCAATCACAACAAGTATCTGATAATATATCTCAACTTCGCTGTGGTGAATGCCGACTTGGGCAATTATCGAAGCGCGCTGGATGAACATTGCAATACTCGCTTTAATTCTTTTTGCGACACTTATGCCAGACTTTTGCCAGAAGGTGTTAAGGATGAACTGAATAAGAAGAGCGGATGTGTGGCACAGTTGGACTACATAAATGATGTGTGTGATAAGGCTGACTTGAAAATCTATCTCTTCATCGACGAGTATGACCACTTCACCAATCATATCCTCTCGGATGCCGCACGCCTTGATGAATACAAGGGCGAGACTCACGGCACCGGCTACCTGCGCACGTTCTTCGACACGATAAAGGCAGGAACAGACTCGTCCATTGGGCGCGTCTTCATCACCGGTGTAAGTCCCGTGACCCTCGACGACCTCACCAGTGGCTTCAACATCGGCACCAACTACTCCCTCGATTATGGCTTCAACCAGATGGTGGGCTTCACCGAAGAAGAGGTACGCGAGATGCTGACATACTATTCGCAGCATTATGAGTTCAATCACACCATTGATGAACTCATCGAGATAATGAAGCCATATTATGACAATTATTGTTTTTCGGAAGACGCCTACGGAGAGACAACGATGTACAACTCCAATATGGTTCTCTCGTTCCTTTATAAATATATAGGCAGCAGGTGTCGATTGCCCAAGAGGATGCTTGATGAGAACATCCGCGTTGACTATGAGAAGTTGCGTATGCTCATACGCAAGGACAAGGAGTTTGCCCATGATGCCTCCATCATCCAGGCATTGGTGTCAGAAGGCTACGTGACTGGGGAACTGAAGGAGGGATTCCCGGCAGAGGATATTGCCAATAACGACAACTTCGTCAGTCTGCTTTACTATTTCGGATTGGTGACAATAGGAGATACAGATATGGGCGACACAAAATTCGTTATTCCAAATGAGGTTGTGCGTGAGCAGATTTTCTCATATCTGCTCGATACATATAAAGAAAATGACTTGACGTTTGACAGTTCGGACATCAGGACGAAAGAGAAATTTATGGCATACCGCGGCGAATTCAAACCCTTCTTCCAGTATATAGCCGACTGTATCTACACCTTTTCCTCCCAGCGCGACCGTCAGAAAGGCGAGGCTTTCGTGCATGGTTTCACCCTCGCCCTTACGAGTCAGTGCCGCTTCTACCGTCCCATCTCCGAGCTTGACAACCAGAACGGCTATGCCGATGTCTTCCTCCGTCCGAGGTGCGAGATATTCAAGGACATGGAACATTCATATATCATCGAGCTGAAATATCTGAAGAGTAATGCGACGGAGTCGGAAGTAAAGGCAGCCGTGAAAAAGGCCGAGGCGCAAGTATGCCGCTATGCCGAGACGATGAACGTGAATGACAATATCGGTCATACCATCCTCCACAAAGTATATGTAGTATATAGAGGAGTAGAGATGGTGGCATGCGATGAAATTGCCCCCACGAAAAAACAATTGTAATGGCAAGAAACAGGATATAAAAGTGGCTTTTCCGCCGCGAAAAGTCACTTTTTTCTTTATTGACTAAAAAAATTCTTTATTGACCGAAAGATTTCTTTATTGACAAGTGACTTTCATTTCTTTTTCGTAATTTTGCAGAGAAATTCGCGAATTATATACAAATTGATTATGAAAAAAATTATTACTAGCATTATTTTGGCAGCCATAGTATCACATGGCGCGATGGCCCAGAAACTGCTGAAGACAGTTGACTGGGGAATGACGGATGAGACAAACAAGTATTGCCCCGATGGTATGGTGGCGGGAACCGCCGCCGTGGCTATGAGCATAGTGATGAACTATTACCAGTGGCCGCTGCAAGGCACCGGCACTCACAGTTATCATGACTCAAAGAGCGAGACTGACCACAGTGTGGATTTCGAATCGACATCGTTCGACTGGAACGCTATGCCCGAGGACATCACCAACTGCACCGAGGCGCAAGCCGATGTCATGGCAGACCTGTTCTATAAGTGTGCCGTAGCTGCCAACAGCAAATTCCATTCGTCAATGACCTATATTGACGAAAGGCTACTGCCTCCTGCACTTATCGGCTACTTTAAGTATATGCCCACTATCCGCAACAAAGAATATGACGATGTCAAGGATAACGGCTATGCCTTACTGAAAAAAGAGATTGACGAGGGAAGGCCAGTCATAGGCTTGGTGCTGTTCAAGAAATCGAATGTCCAATACCATGCCTTTGTGGTTGACGGCTATAAAGGTGACGTGTTCCATATCAACTGGTGTCGCAACGGCGAGGGCAACGGATATTATTCGCTGGACAATCTCAACAACTCGGGACTTGAATTTGGGAGCGAACCAAAGTTTATTGTCGGCATAACCCCCAACAAGACCGACGTGCTCTATTCACCGGCATACCAAAGCGGACAATACACTAACGACTCCGACCTTATAGCCACACATGAAAACATTAAGGCTGGAGTCCCGTTTACTGTTCGACAGCCGGGAATCGGTTGCGGTGGAAGGGAAGAGAATTTCGAGGCGAGAGCTGCACTGGTCGATAGCAAATTCAAGGTAAGGGAACTGCTTTCTGAGTGTAAGCCCTACGGTTACCACGGAAATTGTGAAACCATAGAATGTACTTCCACCATAGATGCCGCAGAAGGCGACAGACTGTGTTTTGTGGCAAAGGAGAAGGACGACAAATACTGGAAGATTGTGAACACCATGAGGGACAATGCCGTGTGGAACCTTCCTGCCACAGGACATGTGCCCCCGCATGCGTCGCTCACGATAGATGTTCCCGAGGGTGTGACTTATCAGTCCGTGTCGGACGGGTATCTCTATGACGGCAATCCCATACTGAGGTTCGCTCGTCAGTTCACGATACAGGTGCCCGAAGGCACTGCCTTGCAACAGACAAAGATAGTGGAAGGCGACAGGACAGAGAACCTCTGTCCGAAAAAAATCGACGGCAATACCTATAGCTATACTTATACCTTTATATCTCCCACACCGGTAAGCATCGTTGTGAAGACGTATGGCGAAGACGAGCTTGTGGAGAACTACACCATGGATCTCACCGAGGACTATACCGCCCAGGACGCAATAAACGACATGGAGGTCAATCCCGATGTCATTGTGGGTTTGACGCTTAACGGCGCAGAGAGCTTAAGAGGCGACTATAGAGTACTGGAGTCCACGATTGTCAATCTACGCAGGTTAGATATGTCATACAGTGAGAATTCGGTTGTGGAATATCACGTCAGGTCATTGCCATATCTGGAAGAGTTGATATTCCCCAAAGATTATCTCTGCATATACGGCCGTGGGATGGAGTATTATAACCCACGACTAAGGAAGATTACCCTTCCTCAGAGATTGTCGTCTATGGAATATGGTTTCTTTGTCAACATGACGGCTCTGACTGACCTCTATGCGCCCTTCGAGACAATGCCCACAATGTTAGCAGGCGCCTTGGACGGTGTGAACTTCGACACAGTCACGCTTCATGTTCCGATTGGTTGGAAAGAGACTTTCTGCCAAGATGCGGAATTCGGAAAATTCAAGAACATTGTGGAGGATTTGGATGTCAGTAGCACCGTTTTTGAGGTTGACGGCATTTATTTTAGTTGCTTATCCACCAATACCGTGAAGGTAGTCACAGCCCCGGAAGGTCATGAGTATAAGGGCGATATCGTCATCCCGTCGTCTGTAACCCACGACGGCAAGGAATACACGGTCACACAGGTGAGCCGCGAGGCATTTTGGGATAACACGGCATTGACGTCTGTCGTTATTCCTTCCACGGTGACATCGTTGGAGGAATACACCTTCTATGGCTGCACGGCGTTGGAGTCGGCACGGCTGCCCGAGACACTTGTCAAGGTGCCTGAAGCATTGTTTGGCAATTGCTCATCACTCACCGAGGTGAATTTCCCCGAATCTCTCAAGACGATAGCCCGTTATGCCTTCGTCAAGACGGGCTTGAATAAGGTAATTCTTCCAGACGGCATCACTTCTATCGGCGAATATGCATTCGGAAATATGCCCTCGATCGAGACAGTGCATCTTCCCGCAAGCATTGTGACTGTTTCAGAAATGGCATTCTATACCCCGTCGATGTTTATCCGTATGGATAGCAACGTCCTGCCTGAGACATTGGAGGAGATAGGTCCTCTGGCTTTCTACGGAATTATGGATTGGAATGGCTCAAGTTCCATCGTGCTGCCTAAGGGCATCCGTGAGATTGGCGACGGAGCTTTCTTGTTCTGTTGCTTGGAGAGTGTCTCTCTCAGTGAGGACAATGAGTATTTCTGTATTGAGGACAACATGCTTTTCAACAAGGAGAAGACACGCCTGCTGATGATGTTCAACGATGTCAATGCCCATAGGGTTGTTCCGGAGGGAGTGATTACCATTGACGGCGGATGCAGCGATTACAATCCCTCAATAGAGCAGCTCGTGCTGCCATCCACATTGACGAGCATTGGTATTTTGGCATTCGTGGAATGTCCCAACCTTACTGATATTACGTTGAAGACTTCTACACCGCCATACTGTCTTGAGTTCTATGGGTATTATCCATTCCAATCCAGCTTCACCACTGCCACCCTGCATGTGCCAACAGGCAGCATCGATGCGTACAAGGAAGCTGACACATGGAAGGAATTCTTCAATATCACGGAGGACATGGAGACTGCTGTAAGCCACATCACTACAACTCCCCTGCCTTCTTCTGAATGTTACGACCTCAGCGGAAGAAAACTCCCGTCAAACAAGGTGAAAGGCTTGTATATAGAAGGAGGAAAGAAAAAGATACACTTACCTTCCTCTGCGACGACGAGACGATGACGGCAGTGTTGACGAAGTCAATTAGGTAGCCATGTAAGGGCGGCATAACACAGCACAGGGTGTGAACCCTGTGCTGTGTTATGTCTCCCCTTCGGGGCTATGGCTGTGCACCGAACATTAATCAATAATCATCTTATTCACTTTAGCCCGCAGTTCCTCTTTCAGCGATTCCGGGGCGAACGATGCGTCTATGCTGTTCATAATTAGTTGCTTCACTTCGCCGGTGGTAAGATGGAAAGTGTCGTTGAGCAGCTGGAACTCGCGGATTACATTGGTGGCTGACACTGCCATGTTGTCGGAGTTGATTGTAAACTTCACTTTCTTGTCCAAGAACAGTCGGAAGGGATACTGTGATATGTTTGGGAAGATGGCGGTGTTGAGATTACTTGTCGGGCAACATTCCAATGTTATTCCCTCGTCGGAAAGGCGTTGCATCAGTGACGCGTCTTCGGCTGACCTCACGCCGTGACCGATTCGCTTGGTTCCGTAGTCAAGGGCTACTTTCACGCTCTCAGGACCGTCGGCCTCACCTGCATGGATGGTGAATGGCACGTTGTTTGCCTTTGCCAACTGGAAGAGGTCGGCAAAGCCTGACGTGGGGAACAGAGCCTCAGCACCGGCGATGTCTATGGCTGCAACACCCTTGTCAAGGTATTCGGCGGCAAGTCTTACGGTTTCCAGGTTCTCTTCATGGTTGTCGTCGCCACGCATACAGCAAAGTATGA
>CALZMK010000016.1 GCA_945788545.1 uncultured Prevotella sp. | reverse complement strand
TTTATGATCTTCTCGCTTACAGGAGTAATCGACCGCCGCGACTTGGAGGAAATCAACTGGTCGGTAATCTGGATGGTAGCGGGAGGATTCGCCCTCGGTTATGCCCTCAATGGTTCGGGACTCGCCAAGCAGGCAGTGTCGAGCATTCCCTTCGGTGACTTCTCGCCGCTGGTAATCCTCGTGTTGGCATGCTTGATTTGCTATGCACTGTCCAACTTCATCAGCAACTCCGCCACAGCAGCCCTTCTCATGCCTATCCTCACAGTGGTATGCCTTGCAATGGGTGACAAACTCAACGTCATCGGCGGAACACCCACAGTGCTTATCAGCGTTGCCGTGGCAGCATCGAGTGCGATGGTTCTCCCCATCTCCACCCCACCGAATGCCCTTGCCTTCGCCACCAACCTTATCTCGCAGAAGGACATGGCGCGCATAGGCCTCATCATCGGTATCATGTCTATGGTATTGGGAATATCAATGCTGTATTTATTGGGAACGATGCACCTTATTTAAAATTGAAAAATTGAAAGATTGAAAGATTAAATAAGCTGCGCTTACTTATGTAGGTGCAGCTTATTTATTTTCGTTTCAGGAGTACAGCGGCAATTATTGGTGCACCTACCAATGCTGTGACACTGTTAACGGGCAAGGCCCCCTCGAAACCAGGAAGACGTGATAAAATGCAACAGAGAAGGGTGAGCGATATACCGCTTATTAATGTTGCCGGCATAAGCCAACGATGGTCGGAGGTGCGGAAAACGGCACGGGCAAGATGCGGAACAGCAAGACCCACAAACATTATAGGACCGCAATATGCCGTGACAACTGCGGCAAGTAATCCTGACGAGAGAATTACCATTATGCGCGAACGTCGGATGTTCAATCCGAGATTTCGCGCATAATCATCTCCTAACATCAGTAGATTCATAGTTTTTATCAGCAACATTCCCATTGGAAGGATTATGCACATCAATAAGGAGAAGACTACGAGTTGGGTACCTGAGGTACGGGTGAAACATCCTAATCCCCACACAACGTATGCCTTGACATCCTCTTCGGCACTGAAGAATTTTAGCACTCCTATTATCGCCGTAGCAAGATATCCCGTCATCACACCTATGAGAAGAAGAGTGACATTGCCACGTACATACTGAGCCACAAAGACTATCAATGCCAAAATGGATAGAGCACCAACAATGGCTGCAACCGTGATTGCCACATCTCCCACATAGCCCAAACGGCTGAGTGCCACACCTCCAAGCGATGACGAGAGCAATACGACAAATGCCACACCAAGTGATGCCCCGTTGCTGACGCCCAAGACAGATGGTCCGGCAAGAGGATTGCGGAATACCGTCTGCATCTGCAATCCACTCACCGACAGACCTGCTCCTGCCAACAAAGCTGTTATGGTCTGCGGCATGCGCGAGTTCCATATTATATTGCTCCATATTGTCATCTCGTCTTCTGTATATCCTTCAATGGGCAAATCGAGCACTATCCCCACAATGGCATCAAGAGGAATGGACACAGTACCTATGAACAGATTTGCCACAAAGAGCACGGCGGACAAGACGACGAGTGATAGCATCGTCAGAAAACTTAACCCTGGCTTTAACATATATCCTTCTTCTCTTTCCTCCTTACAATAATTTATAGAATGTAGGGGTATATCCCTTTGGCATGACCTCCGGATGGAAGATAGCAATAAAATCCGCCAACACCTTGTCGGGCATCACGGGAGATATTTCATAATACGGTGTGGTTTTCATATTGCAGTATATCACCTTTCTATCCCTGAAAGCCTTGAACATGACATTGCGAGGCTCTGACTTCTGTAATGCCTCGTAGGAGAACTCACCAGAATAGCTATTGAGTATGCGCCAATAGTCGGCCTTAGCAGCCTTGGCATACATTGTCTCAAAGTCGATTGGCAGGCCACCTGTGTTATCATCATCTATGACATAGTCGGCACCAGCATCGCGAAATATCTGCGCAAGATAGTTCTTTCCTCCCACAGCATGCCAGTTGCCACCGTGCATCTCACCACTGAATATGGAAGGACGCTCACCGCCAACAGCCTCAACCTTAGCTTTCAGTGAGTTATATCGGTCGGCAATATCGCTGAATATCTTGTTTGCCTCCTTTTCCTTGCCGATAAACATTGCTACAAACTTTATCCACTCTGCCTGTCCAAGAGGGTCGAGTTCCTTATAACCAAGATGCGGAACGAGAGTAACTCCCGTCTCCTTGATGGCATCATATCCTCCACGCTTGAACGGTGATATGAAGATTATGTCGGGGGCAGCCGCCATTACCAGTTCCGGGTCAAAGTTGCCTTCTATGCCTATCTTCACTATTTCTCCCTTTTTCACTCGCTGCAAAATATCCTTGTTGAATAGATTTTTCGTACCCGTGATTCCTTTTACCACGTCATGGGCATTTAGGATGGTGAAGTTGGAGAGCTGAAGCATGGTCATGAGGATAGTGCGCCTTACCGGCACATCTATCCTTGTATATCCCTCGGGAATATCTGTCGCCTCCATCCCCTGGTTCACTAATGCAAAGTGATATGTCATACCCTTTGATTTCTGTGGGTCTTTGACATCTACAAGACGGATTCCGTTGTCAAGCATCCTCACCGTAAAGCCTTTGGCATATTGGGGTTTCACCTCAACGATGGAGTCAGCAGCATCCTTGTCCAACTCTTTCCTGCTTACCTTGCCGGTACATGATGCGGCAATCAGTATTATTGCCAGCATCACAATGTAATTCAAAATTTTATTCATCTTTCAAAATAATTATTTCAAGTTGTTCTTTTGTCAATATATGGTTGCATGCCTTATGGCAATGCTCTGTCAATACTTCCACAAATCTCCCGTTATTGTCTTGAGGAATGATATCCCATAGTTCCCGGGCCAAGGTAATGTTGTGAGCCTTTGCCAATATCATCTTATCACATCCCGATTCTTCGAGCATCGAGACGATAAAATCACGGTCCATCGTGCTGCGGCGACTATGGGTGTCGAGATGCCCTGCGGCAAGTTTCACGGCCTTACCTATCATCATTACAAGGTGGACACGAGGAATAAACAGTTCCCTTGCGATAGTGATGGTGGCTCCGATGTAGTTGCCATATTCCACAAAGCACTGCGGTGGAAGGTCAGGAAAACGCGAGCGCACCATACGCTCACTCTTTGCACCACTGTTGATGACAACCTCCCCACATCCCGAAGCGGCAGCCACCGTCATACATTTTCTTATGCTCTCGACAAAAGCCTCCTCAGAGAACGGCTTTATTATACCCGACACACCCACTATGGATATGCCACCCGTTATTCCAAGACGGGGATTGAATGTCCTTTGCGCCAATCGTTCACCGTCAACAACGGTTATTGTCACCTTGACGTGGGCATTACCAAGACTACGAAGGATCATCTCGCGAGGCACACGATTGATAGCCGCTTCACCTGGGGGATAGTCGAAACCGGGAAGAGTAAACCGCCCCACTCCCTCGCCACCAACAATGACAAGAGAACCTTCATTTGGCTCCACACTCGCCCTAATCTCAGCACCATTGGTCACATCCGGGTCATCTCCGCTTTCTTTTATTACATAGGAATAGCCATCGCCATAGTGTACATCCACGAAGATACTCTCACCATTAGGAAGTACAACAGGTACTGACGGCGGTTGCTGACCTCTAAGGGATGAATAGGCTGCAATTGCCGCTGCGGTGGCACACGTTCCTGTTGTCAGTCCACTTTTGAGTGGATAATAATCGGGGAGTAAACGCTCGATCATTCTGCGCAAACCATGTTCGCCATTAACGACATAAAATCCTTTGGGAGTCACAGGTCGCCTTATGGCAATGATGCCCATACCGTTCTTCCTTGCCTCATCCACTTTTTCCTGGTATCCGCCTGAAAGACCACTTTCTTTCAGAATCAGTGTCCCCTTTCCTATTGTGCTGATGGAATCCTCACCATAGAAAACAATACGGTCGTCGGTAATGCCTTCAGCATGAGCCTTACTAATACTTGACTGTCGCTTTAATATATGATAATACACATTGCACCCTTTTTCCTCTAAGGTTTTGAGGTGGGATATGCTTTGTACTCCTGTTGTGGCAATCACTGTTTCACCAGGCTTTACTTTATCCACCACTTCTTCGTAGGAGTCACACCATGTTATATCGCTGTCTCTCGGAGGGAAAATTCGCTCAAAGCGAATTGCCGGTATATCAAGACATTTAGCCACATCAGCCACTGTGTGATGAAGATGTGAAGCAAAGGGGTGGGCGGCATCCACCAACAACCTTATGCCATTATTGTTGCAGAAGTCAATCATCTTGTCTCGTGTCATGGCTCCGCTAACAGATATGCCATGACACATCTCCACCTGCTGCTCCCCGGTTTTGGTGGAGTAGTAGAATGGTTTCCCGGCTTCTTCAATTTCCTTAATAGCCTTCCTTCCCTCTGTTGTTCCTCCGAATACGAGTATCATTCTTCTCCTTTTCTGAAAAGATGAGTGAAATGCCTATCATACAATTTTGACACATTCCTTATTCCTGACACTTCATTTCTCATTTCTGAGTTATCCCTCACCGCCTCTCCAACAACAATCATTGTGGTAAGTGTGAGATGATTCTCTCTGACAATGTTTGCGAGAGACGACAGTTTTCCGCGCCATATCTTCTGGTCTTTCCATGTGAGATGATAGCATACTGCCACTGGGGTGTCTGCCGGATATTCCTGCAACAATTGCTCTTGCACATCGTCAACGATAGAGGCACTAAGGAAAATGCACATCGTACTGCGACTGCGGGCAAGCAGATGCAATTTCTCACGCTCAGGCATTGGGGTGCGCCCTTCGCCACGGGTGAGGATGATGGTTTGGCAACGCCCGGGGATAGTAAATTGCGATCTCAACTCGGCGGCTGCTGCAAGGAACGACGAGATGCCTGGAGTGATATGATAGCTGATGTCATGAGATTCGAAAAAATCTATCTGCTCCTGTATGGCACCATAGATACAAGGGTCGCCAGTGTGCAATCTAACTACAAGCAGACCGCGGTCGGTGAACGTCTTCATCAAGTTGCATTGCTCTTCCAAAGCCATTGTTGCACTATTGCGCACTGTTGCACCCGGTTTGGCACATTCGGTCAACTGTCGAGGTACAAGACTGCCTGCATATAATATCAGGTCTGCCCTTTCAAGATACTTTCTGCCTCGGATAGACACAAGTTCAGGATCTCCCGGACCAGCGCCCACTATCTCCACATGGCCTTTAGAGCGATCGAAGGCTGAATCCAATGCCACTGCCAGTGTCCACTGTGTGCCTTTGTGCTTTTCCAACAACAGTTGATTGTTGTCGGCACTCAGCATGGCAGCCGCCTCGCTCACACTGGACGTTCCGACATGCTTCTCCACTGTACCACTCGGGTTGGGAACAATAATATCACTAAGTTCTCCGGCTGAATAGAATCTCACTTCATATCCGCACCTCATCAGTTCGCCCACCACTTTCTCGCCTTTCTTCACGTCGATAGTGACAATGCTTTTAATTGCCTTCATCTTTATCCCTTTATCATTAAGGCAATGTTGCATCTCGTCAATACATTTCATGTCGGCATCGTGTGCCAAACCGATTCCCACATGTAGGCATTTCGGAATATAATGTAAAGTGGCTTTTATACCTTTGACAAAAACCGATTTATATCCCACTACGACAAGCAAGTCAAAGAGATTGCCATCAATGCAATCCTCCCGATAGAACACGGTGACATGCTCAGGCAGATTGGATTCGAGCCATCTTGTTCCCTCGTCATTCACCTGTAGCAACAAAGCGGTGGGGCGGCGATTGACAAACATGGCTATTTCAGCATTGATATCCTCGCGTTCCATACTCCATCCGAATCTCTTCCCTAATAAATCAAGTTGCCACAGGCCATCAATATCGCTCCTCGTGGTAATAACAGGCATTGCCCCCACTGCTCTTGCGACATCAGTGGCGAGTTGGTTCGCTCCACCTACATGTCCCGACACCACAGATATGACATTCTTCCCTGCCGTGTCCATGCACACCACAGCTGGGTCGGAATGTTTGTCTTTTAATAATGGTGCTATTGTCCTGACACAAATACCCATAGCCGATATGAACACGAAAGCGTCATAATCATGCCATTGAGGTTCTACCTGTCCAAGCGGAATGATGTCGGCATAGAGTTCTCTTGAAACTATTGTAGCCAACGCTTGTCCATCGTCTGATATTGTCACTATTGCTTTACGCATTTCAGTATATCTATTTTATTATAATCATTAAGTTGAATACTATTGCACGACACGAGCGACAGCCCGAACATTTGACTGGCTCCGATGAATCGTGTTCTACTCTTTTCACTCACACTGTTCATCACCACAATCCCTCCTTTGGGGAGCATCTGTGCCACCCTTGCCACTATCTGCACTATCTTTCCTCCATGGCCACCAATAAAGACACTTGTAGGTTGAGGAAATGTTGTAACGTCTTGCTCCATAAAGTCACCGATAACCGTCGTTATGCCCGGAGTGCGGAATCTGCGGGTGTTCTCCTCCATCAATTCCCTACCTTCATCGCGTATCTCGAATGCCACCACATCTATAGAAGGATACATGCGCTTTGCCTCGATGGATATACTGCCCGTACAGAAACCGATATCCCACAGCACACTGCCACATGTAAGACCCAAGGCTTGGATAGAGAGCAGTCGGATAGGCATCTTCGTTATCATTTTGGGTCTGCCATCGAGAATGGCGAAGGCATTGTCGGGCAGACCCATTTGAAATGAGGAATTATTATTTTTCGTAATTATCAGGCAGTTGGGGAATGAGAAGTCAGTAGTAGCAGCCTCTTCGAGCGAATATCGTGCAACGCGCTCCGCTTCGGTGTTTCCAAGATGCTCACCTACGTACATCTGATATTCCACATATCCATAGTGCAACATCCTTTCGGCTATTGCGGATGGGGTGTGTTGGCGGTCGGTGAGTATGCCTATCTTGTTGCGTCCTTCAATGAGAGCGGCATCGAAGGCATTCCATGGGCGACCTGTTAGCGATACAATGGTCATGTCGTGATATGACATCACAATACGATGGGCGAGCGTTTGCAACGAGTTGAACGTAGGATAAACCTTGATATCCACATCAGGAAACTCCCTCTGCAAGGTTGAGGCAAAACCGAAGAACAAGGGGTCACCAGAAGCAAAAATGATTATCTTGTCATCCACATCACGATACTGTCGATATACATCGGAAAGGGGCACCGTGATATCTATCCACTGCGCCCCGTCGGGCAATACATTGCCCACTATCTCATGATGACGCAAGCCACCCGAGAACACCTTACCGCCATCTATCACCCTCTTCACTTCGTCAGTAAAGGCAGGCTGCGGATTATCGTTAATTCCTATTACCAAAAACCTAAGCATCAATTCATAGATCCTAATAGATTATTAATTCAAAAGTCTCTCCCCGGTTTTATCTGTTCAGCATCATCGAGGGTCATTATGGCATTGCATAGCGTTGCGGCAATATTACTGCCGCCCTTACGCCCTTCGACAATTATCTTTGGGACATCTGAGAAACTCTTTACGGCATATTTCGACTCCTTGACATGAACAAAGCCCACGGGAGCGGCAATCACTCCAATAGGATGAGCCTTACCATGGCGCATCAGTTCGCAAAGCTCCAATAATGCCGTGGGCGCATTGCCAAAGACAAAGAGAGCATCGGGATGTTCCTCAACGGCGAGCCTTATCCCTGCCTGAGTTCGTGTTATTCCATATTTCTCTGACATTTCTGCCACTCGAGAATCTTGTAGATAACACTTAGCCTCAATACCGAGGCGTGAAAGAGCAGCCTTGCGTATTCCGCTCACCACCATAGTTACATCAGTGACAATAGTTTTCAGTTTGCCGCTATTTATACTCTCGAATATCCTTGCAGGTGCCTCATCATCTATATGCAGGATATCCTCCATATTGAAGTCGGCGGTGGTGTGAATGGCATGAAGCATCAGCCATCTCTTGTCAATAGGGATGTTTGGACGTTTCATCTCAGAGAGAATTGTGCGGAAACTTTGAGTCATAATAGCCCCCCCAAGTCCCCCGGAGGGGGGATTTTCATTAGCATAGTAACCGCGGGGCGTTATCATCACATTTTTGTCCCTACCGTTAACACACTGTAGTGCAGTAGTCTGGCTATTCCCAATAATAATCACTGTCAGCATATCGATATCCTTGGTATCGAGGGCGGCAAGTGTTGTTATCTTCACTGTCTCTCCGTCGCGTCCTGCCTGTCGCACATATCCCACAGGAGTGTCGGGATGACGTCCTTCGTTGAGGAATATCTCGCGCAACCTGTCCAACTGCCAATAGCGCTCGTTTGACCGTGGGTTATATACGGCAGTGACGAAATCAGCTTCCGCAGCCGCCTTTATTCGCCGCTCTATGAGCGCCCATGGAGTCATAAGGTCTGAGAGTGACAATACGCAGAAGTCATGACTGATGGGCGCTCCTAATAATGAAGCAGCTTTTTGGAATGCTGATATGCCGGGATGCACGATGATGTCAATATCCGACCCTCGCTGATATTTCATCTCATATATCAGCGATGCCATACCATAGATTCCAGCATCTCCCGATGATATGACAACCACCTGATGTCCCTGTTCTGCTATTTCGAAAGCCTTCTCAGCCCTCTCGCGCTCTTTTTTCATACCTGTGTCGATACATTTTGTGTGCGAGGATATGAAATAGCTGATAAACTGGAAATAGTATTTATAGCCTATGACGATGTCTGCAGTACGGAGTGTTTCCCTTACTGCTGCCGTCATATCTTCGATACTGCCGGGACCTATCCCGACAACTATTATTGATCTCATATCTTAATCTTTAATCCGGCAACCAACATTCTACCGGGAGAATACAACGCGTATGATGTCTTCGAACTGTCGATACGGTTATCTACCTTATTGAATATATTGTCTATTCCGAGCTTTGGTTCTATGACTATCCTACGGTTGACATTGAACACATGGGAGGTGTTGAAATTCCACACTCCATATCCCGGTGCATCGTTATAGGCAGAGTAATATGTCTTTGATTGCATACGACAGTTGAGGTCTGCCACAAGTCGATACTTGCCCCAAGCATGGGAATAGGCCACCGACATGGTAAGCGTGTTTTTGATGCTACGGTCGAGAAGTGACCATTCGTTGCCGGTCTTCGATTTTGCATACGTATATGCATAGTTGACATTGAGATTAAGACCGTCAATAGGGTTGGCATTCACATTCACTTGCACTCCCTTCACCTCTCCCTTGTCACTGTTGACATAGTTGGCGTATGTGGACATAGACTGCGCCTGGGCATCGGTCATCTCGGGAAACTCTGCCATGAGCATCTTCCTTGATTCATCATCGAGCTGTATGTTGTCCTTGACTATCATGTCGTTGATGAAGTTCATGTAGCCCATAACCGAAACGGCAAAGCGGTCGCCACGGTATTCTGCACTGAGCGACACGTAGTGGCTCTTCTCGGGATTGAGGTCTTTATTGCCAAACGACACCTGCGCCTTGCCCCTGTTGACAGAGAAATAGCGATAATAAAGCTCGTCCATTCCCGGTGCACGGAATCCATTACTGTATGTTGCCCTAACATTAATGTTTCCCACTGAATACATCATTGCCACCTTAGGCGTAAGATGACTGGCGAACTCACGATGATAGGTGTATCTCACGCCAAGCATAGCTTTCAATCCTTGCGCAAGAAGCATCTCGTGCTGGGCATATCCCGCAAGGGTATATACACTTGCGTCGATATTACCTGTTGAGGTGACGAGATTATCCTGACGCCAGTCGGCACCGAAGATTGTTGTGGATTTTTCTGTTAATCCTAACACAGCCTTCAGTTCTCCTTCCATCATTCGCTGTTTTTTCGACTGGATATAGTCGCCCACTTTGTATGTGGATGTCTCCACATCATATTCCTTACCATAGCGGTAGCGGTCAACGGTAAAATCTGCCTGTAATGAGTTGCGATTGGTAAACTTGTATATACCGCCGAGATTCCAGCGCAAAGACTTGTAGCGCATCTCATAGTCAAGACCTCCACTGACATCCGGATTGGTGTTAGGACGATCGGTTATCTTTCTGCTGTATTCAAGTCCTGCATTCAGAGCAAGCCTCTTTATGGGTTGCCATGTGAACTTCTGTCCGAATATATTGCTACGATAGCCCGTGAACAATGGGGAGATGGAGCGTTGCGTCTCGCCTTCCTCACCGCTTACATATTCGTAGTCATTAATTCGGTAACTGTCGGCACGGTCATGACTGAACGAGGTGTATGAACCGAAGCCGTTGGAGAAGATGTCAAGGTTTACACTCTCCGTCAACTGGCCCTCTCCACTAACCCTCGTGTCTGAAGTGACGCTTACAAGTTCACTCGTAGGCTGTTCGGTGATAATATTAATAACTCCGGCGATAGCATCGCTACCATAGAGCGAACTGGCAGCACCGTCGAGCACCTCTATTCGTTTCACTCTCGACATATTGATGCGCTGCAGGTCGGCATTGTTGGATATCTCTCCGCTCAGTTTTCTTCCGTTGATGAGCACAAGTATATACTTGCCGCCCAACCCGTTGAGTCTCAACTGCGAACCCATCGAGTTGGGGGCCATTGAAATCTGAGGCATTGTGCGTGTAAGGGCATCAGCAAAAGTCGATATACCCTGTTCACTTATTTCCTTTGCCGTGATTACGTGTACGGGAGTTACAGCAGTTCCCAAACGCTGATGATGCCCCGATCCCGTCACTACGACGGGATTGAGGCTCATTGTCTTATAAACATTTGTCGTGTCGCCTTTTTTATGTATCTGCGCATGGGCAGTCAACGGCATGGCGACAGCAATTATCCAAATAAAACTATTCTTTTTCAATATTTCAATATTTCAATATTTCCATCATTCCGGATTCTTCGAGTGATAGTAATCCACAGTCTCGGCATTTCTTGTATGTGCCTTATAGAGCGCACGCACATTGGCAAACTCCAATAGACCCTTCACTGTTCCGTTGGTGTCGGTATAGCTGTTGGCATCTATTGTGTAGCCCATGTGTTGGAAATAATTCTTCCAACTTGTGTCTTCCACCTCACCCTCGTCATTATACTCATATCCGTTGTCCCAAGCATCATCGTCTCCTGCCATGTCATTGTGGGCATGATCACCCGCAATTGACATCAACGGGGCACAATAAACATTACCTGAGGTAAGGCCATTAGCCTGCATACGCTCATATACGTGGGTCTTGAAGTTCTCCTTCATATCTACTGTTCCTACATAATAGTTGGGATTGATAGCCTGCAAGGCTTCCTCCAATTGGGTATAGCGCACATTTGCCTTGTAGGTGTCGTAGGTATCGGGATTTCCATGTCCCATCAGCAGCATAGCTCCCTTTTGGGCATAGCTGGAGAAGTTGGTGTCAATCACCTTTGCCAGGGCGTTCACGTCGGCAGGATATTCAGCCAAAAGGGGATAGCCGAGCTTGAGGGTCATATTGGCAAGATAGTCGTCATCGAGGTCGCCGTTGGAATTATTGGCGAAGTCCTTCATGGCATTGATAACGCGAGTGTATTCCTCGCCAGGTATCACCTGCATCGACTGAACGATAATCTCATCATACTTTACACGACCGAAGGCTTCGAGCCAGTATTTAGGCTCATAAAATGAGCGTGCGTCGGTGTTTTCGGCTGCCATGGCACGGTTGATACAGATGGCAGACGAGAAAGAGAGATACACGTCGTAGCCAGGGAATTCCTTCTTATATTCGCTCACGGTGAGGTCGAAGGCATCGTAGGCCTGTTGCCATGTGGAACCAAACGCAACGAGCAGGATTGCCTTGGTGTTCTGCTTCTGTGCCTTAACGGTGGCATCCACTTCTTGCTGATAACGCTCTGTGTTTGAAATACTACCACTGTTGTCGTCATCGTCACTACATGCCGTAAATGATATACTCATCATTGCGGCTGTAATCAACATTGCAAAAAACTTAATCTTCTTCATTGTCTTTATAATTTTTATTTTTATTAATAATGTTGTTTATCTTCTTTCCCTGTGAAAATCTTATTGTAAGCGAGGCAAACAGTGTAGTGCCTGATGTATTGGTGCCAAGATGAAGTCCGTGGGGAGTACGGTCAACATAGTTAAAGATGTTATCTATGCCAGCCTCTATCCTATATGCCATTCCATGCGACTTCCCAATATCATGTGTCGTAGTCAGTCGCCATATCTGATAGCCCTTACCGTCTCCATTGGTCTGATAGTATCTCTTTGTCGAGAATTTGCCATATAGTCCAATGCCGAGATTGTATGACGGTGATATATTGT
>CALZMK010000015.1 GCA_945788545.1 uncultured Prevotella sp. | reverse complement strand
AACAACAGTGGCATATTTGTCAAGTTGACCTATCTATGGGATGTTATTAAGAGTAAGAATAAGAATATAAAATAGTATTAATCCACAAAAAAAGTTTATTATGTTTGAAGGACAACCCAAAGGCCTTTGGGCCCTGGCTTTGGCCAACACAGGCGAGCGATTCGGTTATTATACCATGCTGGCGATTTTTACTTTGTTTATGCAAGCTAAATTTGGATGGAGTGAGGCAGAAGCCGGACAGATTAACGCCATTTTTTTAGCTGCAGTGTATTTTTTGCCTTTGTTTGGAGGCTATCTCTCTGACAAGATTGGTTACGGAAAGTGTGTGACCATCGGTATGTTTGTTATGTTTTTAGGCTATCTTGGTCTTGCTGTTCCAAGCAAAGATCTTGATACTGCAAAAAGTGTTATGTTGGGTGGATTGGCTCTGGTTTCAATAGGAACGGGTCTTTTTAAAGGGAATCTTCAGGTTCTTGTAGGCAACTTGTATGATGATCCAAAGTATTCAGCAAAGCGCGATTCAGCTTTCAGCCTCTTCTATATGGCAATCAACATTGGTGCGATGTTTGCTCCTTCTATGGCTAAATGGATTACCAATATGTACCTTTCACAGTACGGAATGGTGTATGATGCTTCAAATACCTCGCAGAGGTATTTAGAGATATTGTCAGGTGGTTATGGACTTTGCTTTGGTGTTGCTTGCGTTTCATTGGTATTCTCTGCCGTTATTTATTTTGCATTCAGAGGATGGTTCAAACACGCGGATGTTACAGTAAAGCAAGTGCAAAAGGTTGATGTCAAAGTTGAAGAACTGTCACCAAAGCAGACTCGTGACCGTATTGTTGCTCTTCTTTTGGTGTTCTTTGTTGTAATTTTCTTTTGGATGGCATTCCATCAGAATGGTTCGGCTCTCACTTTCTTTGCTAAGAAATACACAAACTTAACTGTTGAAGGCCCGATGCGATTTGGCTTCAATATCTTTAGCATGGCACTTGTTGCTATTTCTGTTTATACGGGTTTTGCAAGTTTTCAGTCGAAGACAAATCGCGGAAAGTCGATTTGTTCTGTTGTTACCGTACTCTTGCTCGGTGCTGCTTATGCGTTATATTCGATGATGGATGCTAAGACTATGGCTCAACCCTCGGACTTCCAACATTTTAATCCGTTCTTTGTTGTCGCTCTTACTCCTTTTAGTATGTTCTTGTTTGATACTCTAGCAAGGAATGGACATGAAGTTAGTGCTCCTACACGTATTGCATGGGGTATGTTGATTGCTGCTCTTGGTTTTGGGGTTGTCACTATGGCCTCTACTGGTTTAACATCCCCTATGGATTTGGCAAATGGTCAAACACAGAGTATTCTTTCTCCTGGATGGTTAATATCAACATACCTAACACTTACATTTGCTGAATTGCTGCTTTCTCCGATGGGTATTTCATTTGTAACAAAAGTTGCACCTCCAAAATACAAAGGCTTAATGATGGGTGGTTGGTTTGTTGCCACTGCTATTGGAAATTATGCCAGTATGTTGCCGTCCATGTTATGGAATAAAATACCTCTTATGTATAATTGGGCTATTCTTATCGCATTGTGCCTAATAAGTGCATTATTGATGTTTGCCTTATTAGGCAAATTAAAGAAGATGACTGCTTGACATTTTTATGGCATTTTTAACGAAGGTACCTTCACCGGTCATCGAAGGTATCTTCGTTGGTCATCGAAGGTATCTTCGTTGGTCATCGAAGGTATCTGCGATGGCTAACGAAGATATCTTCGTTTTTTATAGGCTTTTGCTTAACAAATTCATACCGAGTACCTCTTCCAGTTTGGATAATGTATCAAGTGATAGATTCTCATTCCCTTTCAGAATCTTGGAAACATATTGCTGAGTACAGTTCATACGTTCAGCCAGAGCTTGCTGAGTCAGCCCTGTCTGTTTCATACGTAACAGAATCTTAACCGCAATCTTTTGAGAATATTGCAGCCAAGACCAGTTGTCACGTCTCCATTCAGCTTCCTCTCGCCATGTGGATGGTGTTTCGCTTTTATGAGATTCAAGGAACTCAAGCATCTTCTGTTTCATAATTTATCCTCCTAACCTTTATTGAATTTCTGACATATATTCGATAAGACCATCCGCATCAATTACCCCGCCGTTGAGTAGGAAATTGCGAACGGCTTCCATTTTTTTGAGTTCAGCCAAAGTATGCTCTCTTTCTTCCATTGTGCGTGTAAGTTTAATAGCACCTCCTGTGATTATATAACATCCAGGTTCTAATTTGATGGCATATATACGAAGCCATGACGCATGTTGTGACCTATTCTTGATTTTTGCCTTCTCTTTGCCAAGTAACATTTCATTTGTCCGGCTATTCTCCAATGGACGGAATAACTGGTCAAGGTCTGCATCTGGTGAAATGTCAAGAATTAAGCATTGCATCCTTATGCTGTCATCAATAGTGTCATAGATTGCTTGATTAATATCGGTAATCTTGAAATATGATGTTAAATCAGACATATTAGCAAGAAAGAAATCCACCAACCACTCAGGATTACTCCATTGCTGGAAGAGTAACTGAAGGGCATTATCATTAGTTCCGTCATAACGAACAGCCCAAAGAGTGTTATTATCAAGAATCTTATCTATTGTCATGTCGTATTCATTTATATTGATGCAAAGATACTAATAATATTTCTAATAACTTCTTTTATTTGTGATAAATCCAGTTATATTAACATTAATTATACAATAATAACCGCGAAAAATTGCTTATGCTTACCACATCCTTATTTTCACCACCACGGGCAGGTGGTCGCTGTAGCCTTCTGGGTCGTATCTGTAGCCGTTGAAGGAGCGGCGGGGCTTCCATCCTCCGTATTTCTTGTCCTTATATATTAAATAAGGTGTATCGCAGATGCGTGTGGTGATGACAGCATTGCGCATATTCTCGCTTACAAGGATGTGGTCGATGCTTTCCCACCGTCCCTTATATTTGTAAGTGCCTCGAGCACCATTCTCACCAGAGGCTTGCTTGGAAATATTCAACAAACCATGATCTTCCAGGTAGGTCAAGGGAAGATTGTCGGCAGTGTCGTTGAAGTCGCCTGCAATGATTATCCTTGCATCATTGTCATCGTGTCTGATTGAGTCGATGATGGCAACTGTTTTCTCCATCACAACCATTCGACGTTTTAGCGATTTCTTCGTTCCTCCAAACTTACTCGGGGCGTGCACCACTATCACGTGGAGCGTGTCGCCCGTGACAAGGCAGCCGCAGACATAGAGGATATCTCTGAGGGGATGCTCTGTATGATTGTCCTCGGGTCTGATGGAGTGATGTCGGATTGGTTTGAATGACATAGTGTTATAAAGCAATGCCACGTCAATGCCCCTCTCGTCGTGCGAGTTGGTCATAATATATCTGTATCCAAGTCTCCCCAATGCTGTTCGGTGTGTAAGCTTGTCCATCACCGAGTCATTCTCCACCTCGCAGAGGGTAATAAGGTCGGGTAGGGTGTCCTTTCCACAACACCCTATCAGTTCCTTGGCAATGTTCTCGGTTTTCCTCCAATACTTGCCATTTGTCCAATACCTCTTCCCCTCAGTAGTGAATTCCGTGTCGTTCTTCCCGTCGTCATGTAGGCAGTCAAAAAGGTTTTCACAGTTAAGTTGAACCAGAGTAAGTATGGATACGAGAAAAACCGTCAGCATGGCGATGCAAAATTGCACATCGTGTTGCGGTATTCATTTGGCACGCCGATGTCAAACATCTGTCCGTCAAGTATAACGCCCAACAAACCATTCTGTTGTCTCACCTGTTCCAATGCAGTTGTCAGTTCAACTTCTCCCTTGGCGTTCACCACGTTATTGTTGATATTATCCTTTAACTGTGCGAACACCTCTTTTGTCAGGATGTATGATCCAAAGGCGCAATAGTAGCTCTTAGCCCCTTTCACCGTCAATGAAGATACCCCAAGATTCTCCTCTGCGTATGCCGATGATGGTTTCTCAGTTATATTGCTCATATTTAGCACATGTTCTTTGCTGTCAATCCATTTTCCAGAAGTAACGCCATAGTAGCATACCTTCTCAAGCGGTATTTCGTGGATAGACATCATCGGTTTATTGTATTTCTCAAAGGCCTCGATAAACTGCAGTGCACAGCATTTATTGGTATTACTGCGGTATATTGTGTCGCCCAATAAGAGCAGAACCGGTTCGTTGGCCGCAAAATCAACACATCGATATACAGCATCTCCAAATCCCTTCTTTTCTGTCTGATACACGTAAGTCAGTCTCTTGCCAATGTCGAGTATATGTCTTTCATACTTAATTTTCTCTTTTGGCAATTTGTCGAGATGTTCCTTTGGCAGAGGTGTTTCAAAGAACTGTCTGTATTGTTCCCTCTCTTCCCTGCTACCCAGTACGATACACACCTCCTCAATACCAGCAGCCTTACATTCTTCAAGCAATATGAGTATAAGCGGTTTCACTTGTCCATCTTTGTCAATGATAGGGAAGAAATCTTTTTTCAGGAATCTTGTCTCGGGATACAGTCGTGTTCCGAAACCAGCTACAGGTATGATGGCTTTTCTGATAGTATGCTTTGGTTCGATGGTGAGTCCGTAGGCATGCAATCCCTTCGACTTTAAGTATTCCACCAATTCATTTTGGCATTCCTTCGACTTTGCGAGGAATTGCACTGATCCATCGCCATGTGAGCCAACTCCCTTGCCACCATATGTCAGTGCCTTTACTCTCTCGTCAGCTAACATGTTATGCAGTTTTGGAGAAGTCAACTGACTTGGGCACATTGGAGTGATATACTTGTCAAAGTCGGCTTGTGCTTGTGTCATAAGACGTCCCAGTTCCTCAACTTGTCCGTCCTCCATAAGCCTGATTGCCTCCTTTACTGTCTTTTGGTTGAGTTCACCAAGTGCATATTGCACATTCTTCTCCCTCTCTCCCTCTGCAAACGGGAAAGCCTTGTTGAGGTCGGTAAGAATCTTGATAGTGTCCTTCTGTCCATTGAGGTCAGAGAACACCCAGTGTAATGTTTCCTTAATATTGAAATTCTTTACCTCCACCTCTTCAGCGTCGAAAGTCATAAGCACTGGATGTACACCGAAGGCGCAAGCCTGGTCAAGACGCCCGCAACGGCTACTTGTGCGCAGTTCGCCCCAGTATGCGATGTTCATCTCTCCCATAGTGCTCAGGTTGAGGTTATACATCAAGTTGAATGCTCTTGCTACGAGCACGCAGATAGCAGCTGAAGACGATAGTCCGCTTTTTATAGGCAATGTCATTTTGGTGATAGTGATTTTCACACCGCCTACCTTATACCATTCCAGCATATATGATGCCACTCCTGCACAGTAACAGAAGAATGACCCGCTCTTTGCCACTTCCTTCAATTCGTGTGAATCCATTCGGCAAGAGAAATCTTGCCATATGTCAGTTATCTCTGGGGCAGTTGATATAACCGAGAAATGGGAGTCCCTCTCAACAGTGGCATATATACCTTGTTCTATACCAGACACGATTGCAGCTCCTGCTACGATGTCAGCGTTCATGGTTCTGTACTTTCCAGCCCAGTCAGAGTGTTCGCCAAAGAGACAGAGTCTTCCGGGAACAAATAATTCCTTGATGTCTTTGTTCATACTAAAGTTTAGTTTAAGATTTGAAATAACAGCGATCCAATGTTTATGGCAACTGTTACACCACTGATCATGACATTTGTCATATTTCCGAAGTATTTTTCCTGTTTCTGAATGTCAGTTGGTTCTACATATACAATATCACGCTGTTGTAGATAATAATATGGTGAGTTGATTACATTAACATCCGTCATGTCCAGCCTGTGCACTGTCCTTGTTCCGTCCGCTTCCAGTCTGATAACCATCACGTTGTCCTTTCTTCCTGTAATCTTTATGTCTCCCGCCATTGCCAGGGCCTCAAAGATGTTCACCCTTTGGCTCGGTATGCTGAACATGTCGGGGCGTTCCACTTCTCCATCCACGGTGATAGTAAACTCGCATAATGACACGTTCACATATAAGTCGATGTCGCTTTTGAAATATTTGGATGCCTTTTCTTTGATAATGTTCTCTGCTCCCTTCTTGGTCTCTCCCGCAATATGCACCTTTCCAATCAGTGGCATATCTATGTTTCCTTCGTTGTCAATGATATACGGTACTCGTTGTTTGTAGCCAATCAACGTCTGTTCACCACCTTCCATTGCCTTTGGAGCCTGTTTCACCATCGGCATTGTCAGCGACTGGTCTTCTGGTTGGAAGAAGAGCACATCAACCCTGTCCTTAGGCTGAAATCTCATCTCGTATCTTGCCTGAGTAGTGTCAGCCCTAAAGGATTCATAGTTTTTGATATATGCTATGTTTTTAGTATTGCCGCAACTGGCGACAATAATCGCCAGAAGGGCAATACAAGAATATTTCAAAATTCTACTTACCATATTGGTATTTGTATTTCTTCATTGACATATCAATGGCATTTACGGCCACATTGACATTCTTCAGTCTTCCTTCCTCTGTCAGTTTGTCGATAGCCTCAACATCCTTCTTCTTAGTCATGTCGGCACGCACGATATACAAAGTAGAGTCTGCCACCTTATTTATATATATAGCGTCGGCGTCATTGTCAAGTGATGTTGAATCAATAATGACAAAGTCATATTTGTCCTTGAGGATATCCACCACCTCTGCAATTTTTCCACAAGCCACAAGGTCGGCAGCATTTGTTGGTACACTACCGGAAGGCAAGACGTCTGCTGTAGTATTATCCCTTGACGCGATGATGGCCGCAGTCACGTCTGACTCCGTAATAATGTTCTTTGCCAGTATTGCTGATAGACCGTTATTACTTCCGGTGACACCCATTTGAGCAGCCAGTGCCGGTTTGCGCATGTCCGTATCCACCGCGATGACCTTCTTGCCTAACAATGCGAGCGACTTTGCAATATTGGCAGCACAGAATGTCTTGCCCTCACCCGTTGTTCCCGAGGTTACGTGTATCACCTTTTCTCCCGGTTTCATATTAAGCAGTATGTTCGCACGCAAGGCTCGCATAGCTTCCTCTATTGATTCTGTGGATGAACTGAGCGGAATGTCGGCCACTACTGGTTTTGTAGTAATTGTCTCCACATCCTTGCGTGCCCCCACCTTACTGCGGGTCATTTGCAAAAGATATAGTATGCCAAATGGAATACATATACCCAATATGAAAGCCACAGCGAGCACGATTGCCGCCTTGGGGCTTACTTTTCCACCGTCAACCATCTCGTCAATCAGTTTTCCCTTGTCGGCAGTAGATGCAAGAGAGATAGAATTTTCCTCGCGCTTGCTGAGCAGCATCAGGTAGAGTTCCGACTTCACAGCCCTCTGTCTGCTGATTTCTGCAAGGGCGCGCTCCTGTCCTGGTGCCTTGTTGATCTTCGATTGGTATCTTGAATACTCTTGGTTGATGTTCTGTTTCTTTATCTCAGCCGACCTTGCAGCCTGAGCCAGCGCAATAAGAATCGACCTTTTGAGTTCGTCGAGCGTGGATGTCAGTGCCTGCACCTTTGGTGATGATTCCGATGCCGTGCGCAGGAGTCTGTTTCTCATCATTACGTTTCCGTTGTATGATGAAATGAGCCCCGTTGACGAACCGTCTCCAAGTCCCACGTTCGACGGAATCAGTTGGTAGTCATTCTTTGGGTCGTCCACATATTGTCGCAAGTATTTCATCAATTCTATTTGGGTGGTCACGTCAGCCAGTCTTGTGGCATATTCCCCGCTGAGCTCGTATGTCGCGGTGGCATCCAGTTGAAGATTACCGAGATTATTACTTTTCTTGTAGTTTTCAAGATTGCTTTCGGTTGTTCCCAACTCCTCCACAATCTTTGCCAGACGCTCATTCACAAAGTCCTCGGTCTTCATGGCGAGTTCGTTTTTGTCGGCATTAGCCTGACGGTTGTAGCATATCACCAATTGCGAGAGGAAGTCCTCGGCGCGCTTCACGTTCTTGTCGTTGAGCGACAGTACGAGTGCGGTTGTCTTCTTGGTGGCTGTCTCTACTGTCAGGTTTTTCAGATAAGCCTTTATAGTTGACACCACAGGAGTGATTATCACATGCTCGTCCTTCTCCTCTGTCAGTGGTTTTGTAGCCTCGATATTCTTGGTCAGTGTAAGGGTTCCGGCATACGTCTTCACGGTTGCCGGCAGTTTGTCAATCCTTGCCTCAAACGGCATTTCATCCTTCTCCTTTGTCCAAGTCTTTCCGTTCACCTTATATCCGTTGCCATCCTTGGAAATAGTCAGTTTGATGGGCTGTTTTGTTTCGTCCATATATTCCAATGCTGGTTTTTCGATATCTACGGTGATAGGTTGCTCTTTGTATATGAGCTTTGGTCTGATGAATGCGTCCATTCTATATTCAGTATAGAGCTTCAGGTCGATGATAGTTTCCCTTAGCAACATATTGCTCTGCAGGATTTCAATTTCGTTATCCACGCCGTTGCTACTTGATACCATACCCAAATCAGCCATGCTCGAAAGGAGAGCATTGCCTGATATGATACTCGAGAGACCCGTCATCTTCTTGCCTTCCTCCTTAATCAGCATTTTTGTGCTAACTTGATATATCGGGCTCTTCACTTTCAGGAAAACTACACCTAAGGCAAGGCATGCCACCATAGAGAGTGCAAACACCTTCCAGTTGATGCGGAATATGTCTATGATGCTCTTGAAGTCAAACGAAGATTCCTCATCGTCCTCTATATCATAAAGTTCATAATCCTCCCAGTCGATGTCCTTTTTATCACGCTTCTTCATTATATACTTATAATTATATGGTTATTTCAAGTTCATGAGATACTGTCCGTATCCGTTTTTAATCATAGGTTTGGCGAGTTCATGCAACTGCTCGATAGTTATCCATCCCCGTTTGTATGCAATCTCCTCCAGACAAGCCACCTTCAGTCCTTGTCTCTTTTCGATAACCTCGATGAATGTGCTCGCTTCGCTCAAACTGTCGTGCGTACCAGTGTCAAGCCATGCAAATCCTCTCTGCAGTGGCAGCACCTTCAGTTGTTCCTTTTCCAAATACTCCTGGTTGACTGTTGTTATCTCCAATTCGCCGCGAGCACTCGGTTTGATGTTTTTGGCTATCTCCACCACACTGTTCGGGTAGAAATACAAGCCCACAACAGCGTAGTTAGACTTCGGTTTCTCTGGCTTTTCTTCAATGCTAAGGCAATTTCCGTCTGCATCAAATTCAGCAACGCCGTATCTTTCCGGGTCGTTCACGTAATATCCGAACACGGTTGCCAAGTTGTGTTTCTCTGCGTTTTCCACACTTTGTCTGAGCAATGATGAGAATCCGCTGCCATAGAATATGTTGTCACCAAGGACAAGGCATACCGAGTCATTGCCGATGAATTTCTCACCGATGATGAATGCCTGTGCCAATCCATCGGGCGATGGTTGTTCGGCATATTCGAATCTCACTCCGATTTCGCTGCCGTCGCCCAACAGTCGTTTGAATCCCGGCAGGTCGTGCGGAGTACTGATAATAAGAATATCCCTGATGCCGGCAAGCATGAGCACCGACACCGGGTAATAAATCATTGGTTTATCAAAAATTGGAATGAGCTGTTTGCTTATTCCTTTGGTGATAGGATACAGTCTTGTACCGCTTCCACCTGCTAATACTATACCTTTCATATATCTAAAAATTGCAATTTTGGGGCAAAGATACAAAAAAAATCCATATTCACATTCGATTTTTTGTTTTTTTTATTGAGTTATGCGGAAAATTCTGTAACTTTGCAGCCAAAATCAGTAAAAACAGAAAAAATGAGTATAATTTCAAAGCTTTTCGGGCGCAAGTCCGACGACCAGCAGAAGGCAGGAGGCATGGAGGATTTCATGACTCTTGTCAGAGTGTATTTTCAGGCAGTAATGGCGAGCGACCTTGGTATTACCAATTTGGCTGCTCTTCCCGACCTTCGTGTGTTCAAGACAACTCTCAAGGTGCCCACAGTCAACAATAAGTTGGGTGTTGGCGAGAAAGCCCGCTGTCGCAAGATGTTAAAGGAAATATATGGTATGGACGATATCTTCTTCAAGGAGATAGACCAGAGTGTGAAGAAGAAGTGCAAGCGGCTTCAGGACGTACAACCATATTTCATACAATTCCAGGGCTTTACTCAGGATCTTATGATGCTTATCGGCAACCTGATGAAGTTCAAACTGCGTGTTCCGTCATTTATGAAGAAGGCAATCTACACAATGACCGAGAAGACCGTCGATGACATTTTCAATAAGAATGACTTCAGCGACCCAGGTGTCCTCAAGACCGTTGTTGCCATCCGCGAGTATTCACGCCGTCTGGGTTATTCTCAGGCTTGGACCACCGCATTTGTATATAAGGTGGTGATGCTTGCCAAAAAGGAATCGCGTCCCAAGAATGACGACAAAAAATAACAGTCTAAGGGTGAAATAAATCTAATAATCCGTCAAAGTTATTAAAAAATACTAAAAATATAACTTATATTATCGGATTATTAGATAATATTCTTACCTTTGTAAGGAATTGTGAACGTTTAGCTATGAGTGATAAGACAATTGTTGAATTTCAGACCAAGGTGCATGCGTTGATTCTCCAGTTTCAGAATCTGAAGAAGGAGAACGAGGAATTGTATGCCATGCTTGAAAAGAATGAAAGCGATGTGCGTGAGCTCAGGCAGCAACTTCTGGTAAAACAACAGGAGTTTGATGCGTTCAAGGCAGCCAAGATGCTGGAGGTCTCCGATGGTGACATCCAGTCGGCAAGAGAAAGACTGGCCAAACTAATACGTGATGTGAATAAGTGCATTACAGTGTTATCCGAACAGAAATAATCGATAATTATGGCAGACGACAATAACAGTAAGCTTAATATTCGTCTTCATGTGTATGATGAGGAAATGAATGTCACCATCAATCGTGATGAAGAGGAATTCTATCGTGCGGCGGCAAAGATGATAACCGACCGCTACAATGTCTATGCCAAGTTGTTCAAGGGTCGCAAGGGTGACCATACTATTGCCCTTATGACATTGATTGACATAGCCCTGCAATATCAGAAGGAGCATTCACGCAATGATACAGGACCCTATGATGATGTTCTCAGCCATCTTTCTGCCGAAATAGATGAGGTTCTTGGCAAAAAGAAATGAGATTTTTTAACTTATATATATTAATAATTAATAAGGTTTATGTTATTGACTATAATAATTGCCGTGGCTGCTCTCGTATTGGGAGGCATAGGCGGATACCTTGTTTTCAGGTATGTCCTGAAGGGTAAGTATAATGAGATGGTTGAGGCTGCCAAAAAGGAAGCCGATGTGATGAAAGAAAAGAAACTGCTTGAGGTGAAGGAGAAATTCCTCAACAAGAAAAGCGAGCTCGAGAAGGAGGTGCAGGTGCGCAACCAGCATATCCAGCAGAGTGAGAACAGGCTTAAGCAGCGTGAGATGTCACTCAATCAGCGTCAGGAGGAGTTGGGTCGCCGCAAGAACGACCTCGATAATCAGCAAGTGCGTATAGACAATGAGAAAAAGCTGTTGACTATCAAGCAGGAAGAGCTTGAGAAGATGCAGATCAAGGAACGCGAGAAGCTTGAGGAACTCTCAGGACTTAGTGCCGAAGAAGCTAAGCAACGTCTTGTCGAGTCGATGAAGGACGAGGCCAAGACCGATGCTCAGAGCTATATTAACGAGATTATGGACGAGGCAAAGCTTAATGCCAATGCCAATGCCCGTAAGATTGTTATACAGACTATACAGCGTGTAGCCACTGAGACTGCCATCGAGAACAGTGTCAGTGTGTTCCATATCGAAAACGATGAGGTCAAAGGTCGTATCATCGGTCGCGAAGGTCGTAACATCAGGGCTCTTGAGGCAGCCACCGGTGTTGAGATTGTTGTGGATGATACCCCCGAAGCTATTGTCATCAGTGCGTTCGACCCCATTCGCCGCGAGATATGCCGTCTTGCCCTCCACCAACTTGTAGCTGATGGTCGTATCCATCCTGCACGTATTGAGGAGGTGGTGCAGAAGGTTAAGAAACAGCTTGAGAATGAGGTTATCGAGACTGGTAAGCGCACTGCCATCGACCTTGGTATCCATGGTCTGCATCCCGAACTTATCCGTATTGTTGGTAAAATGAAGTATCGCAGTTCGTATGGTCAGAACCTTCTCCAGCATGCACGCGAAACAGCCAATCTCTGTGCTGTTATGGCATCCGAGCTCGGACTTAATCCCAAAAAGGCCAAGCGTGCCGGTTTGCTCCACGACATCGGTAAGGTGCCCGACGAGGAGAGTGAGTTGCCCCATGCCCTCTATGGTGCCAAGATAGCAGAGAAATATAAGGAAAAGCCAGATATCTGCAATGCCATAGGTGCCCACCACGACGAGTGCGAGATGAACACACTCCTCGCCCCGATTGTGCAGGTGTGCGATGCCATTAGTGGTGCCCGTCCAGGAGCGCGTCGCGAGATTGTAGAGGCATATATCAAGC
>CALZMK010000014.1 GCA_945788545.1 uncultured Prevotella sp. | reverse complement strand
AAGAAATTTTTCTTCTGCGCACTGGTTGGCGCAATAGGATTTGCTGGGGCAAAGACCTATGAACACAGTCAGGAAAACATTTCTAAGGGTTTGCTTCTTCAGAATGTAGAGGCACTCTCAGAAAGTGAGAACTCAGGAAAATATAGCATTTGCTATTACGAGTCGGTAGTAAGAAAAGCTCGTACGTACTATGACTGCGTTTCCTGTGAAAAGATTTATGACGAAATGGGCAAGGGTACTTATTCTAAATGTTCCTATTAATGATTCATCGTTGTTCTAATTCTTGTGTCCACGCATATATTTATGCGTGGACTGTAATGGTAATAATGTGTATTACATGTTATTCATGCACTAGTGATGTCAGGTATGTTATGGCATTTCCTGTCGAAGAGCAATTAGCCGGAAGTCATATTAAGCATCTTGATACGATGTACACATCTTACAGTGTAACAAAACTATCTGACAAATATGTTTTTGGCATAAAAAAAGATGAGTATCTTTTTTGTGTTTATGATGACAGCCTGAATTTTATGTATAAAATGATGAGATATGGCAAGGGACATGATGAGTGGATAGCACCTGTGCCTACGGGTCAAATGTTACAGTTAGAAGGTAAAACCTATGCGAGTTTCTTGGAGAGAAAAAATAATGTACTTTATGCAGTAAGTCTTGAAGATTCTTCATCGCTTCCAGTTAAAGTGGAGGATTTCAATCAAACAAAACTGTATGAAACGAGCAATATATATTGTATAGAGGATTATCTATATATTGGCACTTGCCTACAAACACAATGCGACATAGTTTTGCATAATGCCAAGAATCAAGATGTAACCGTTCTCCAACCAAAGGCAATGTCGTCAGACCTTTTTGTAACAAATCCCTTCGAATTGTCACAGACTCTGACGACGTATAGTGATAAACGTAAGACATTAGCAATAGCATATTTTAATTTCCCCAGGATAAACATTATTTCTACGGACGGAACTCAAAATATAACACTGCAGGTAGGCAATCACATGCCCCAATACACAGATCATGATTTTCAAGAACCATATTATTATTTTATAGACATATGTTCAACGGATAACAAAATCTATGCACTATATGATAATCCAGAAAAACCGGATGAAATGTCTATATTGGTTTTTGACTGGGATGCCAATCCTATCGCCAGATATCATACACCACGTTTGGTCTGTTTTACAGTGGATGAAGACAACAACAGATTCATAGCACAAGTAGAAGATGACACACATGGAACTTGGTTTGAATTGAAAATGCCATAAGTCTAAAAAGGGAAACGGATACTATGTGTCACAACCTTTTCGTTAAGCGAGAGCAGAGACAATGTTAGTTCCGCAATCAACAGGAAGTTGTATAAAATAATTAAGATTAGGTAGGGTGATTGACACGCCCTACTTAACAAATTGTATTGACAATGAAAACTACATTATACATTTCAATATATGCGTTGCTATTCCTTGTGGGATGTAAACCACATGATGAACATTTTATCGGAGACATCCATCATGTCAACATTGACATACGTGACATCATGGAAGATACTGATTTCCAAATAGTCCATCTTTCTCCTATTATGGAAACGCAAAATAACACAGAAGGTTTTCTCGTCTGTGACAGCTTAGCTTTCTTTTTTAATTATGTATCCCAACATTTTGTGGATGTTTATAACATACATACTAAAGATAAAATCGGTGAGTACATACAAAGGGGACATGGGAGAAATGAATTTGCGACAATTGCTCCTTTCTCACTATTGTATAAAGAGAATGGAGAATTAAAGTCATTGACTAATGCTCCGCATGAAAACCAATATTTTGTATGGAATATAACAGAATCTATAAGGAAGGGAAATGACAGCATTGAAAACTCGTCTGTACAACGATGGCGTGATTTTTACCATTGTCCTCCTCAAATACTTGCCAAATTCTCTGATAGTTTGATGGTTGGTACCACAGCAAGTGTGAGAGATGAGAAAGGAGGTCTTCTTTCGTGCCCAAGTATTCACTTTATTAACTGTCGTAGTGGAGACAATGTTAAAACGATAAGACCTTTTGACAATCCTATTGCGAATAACAATAGTACTATATTACCGGAAAGGTTCTTTAGCGGATCAACCAGAGTAAATATAGATGTCAAGAAAATTGTAACAGCATATTATTATTTGCCAATAATATCTGTCGTTGATCTGGAAACATCTAAAGTAAGTGGATTTCTTTTGGATGAAAGTTTGGATTATTCGGTGTTTGAAACAGACATGAAAAATGCACAGAAATGTTTTTCGCGCATAACCAGTAGCGACAAGCATATCTATGCTCTCTGGAATGGGAAACATGTTTCAGATAAGAGTATTGCCGATGGGTTCAATACTATAATTATTTTGGACTGGGATGGTAATCTCGTAAAAGTTGTAAAAACTGATAAAAACGTAAATAACATCTATTACGACCAGTTTTCTGGTATATTGTACGGATGTAGTGAAAAAGAATCAATGTTATATCAAGCTAATTTTGAGAAGATATAAGAATGCCAGATATTTGCCAAATGCCTTTATTTCATTCAAGAAATGATGTAATGTCCACCATGTTGATAGCTTGGTGGCTGTACATCATTGCCTATGCGTATCTTCAAACTACATACCCCGTCAGCGGCATTGTGCTGAAGTCCACGCTGTTCTTGGGCATCTACTTGGCATTACGTGTGCTATTCGGCATCAGACGGGTGTCGGGCGATGTTCTGGCAGCACTCATCGTGATGTGGACATTGGTGGAGACTGGAATAGGTCTTCATCAACTGTTCACTGGCAGAAGCCTGCACTACCGCTATCCTATGACTGGGACATTCCTTAATCCGGGACCCTTCGGGACTATGTTGGCTACAGGGTTGGTGATGGCTGTGGCTCTATGGAGGAAATATAGCGGCAAAGTCAGGTATGAGGTTGTCTGGCAATACCTTGTCCCTGTCGTCTTGTTCCTACTGGCATGCGTCCTGATGTTTACTTGGAGTCGTGCCGCCATACTGGCAAGTGCTGTCACCTTATTATATATGTATAGGAAAGAGCTGAAGCACTACCGATGGTGGATTGCGGCTGGTGGGAGTGTTATGACCTTGGTTTTCTACCTTTTGAAGCAGGGGTCAGCCAACGGGCGTGGCATTATCTGGTGGGTGTCGGGGCACAGCATTGTGGAACACCCGTGGACAGGGACGGGAATGGGCAGTTTCAAATACCAGTATGCCAGGACAATGGCCAAACTGACAGAGGGTATGCCGGACGGCAGTCTGCAAAATGCGGACGTGCTGGACTATGCCTTCAACGAGTGGTTGCATATCGGAGTGGAGCAGGGTCTTGTTGGACTGTTGTTCGCGGTATGTATCGCCTTGCTACTCTTGCGCTATGCCTGCGATGAGGGCAGTACGCTCAAATGGTGCTTGCCCGTGTTGCTGATAACTTCCCTCTTTTCCTACACCTTTGAGTTGCTGACCTTCCAAATAATCATGGTTGTGGTGATGGCTCATTTGAGCAGTGCACAAATGAGGTCAGAGAGAAGAAGCGTCACTTCGGGTATCTGTTACTTCGTTTTGTCCATTGCCTTATGCCTGATGCCCACGAAACAACTCTGGCATCGTGCAAGGTTGGTTGAGGAATATAATCATATCGCAGGATATATGGACGCACATTTTATTCCCGACTGCTACGAGATGCTGCCATGGCTGTCGGACAACCCTAAATTCCTGTTTAATTTTGGCAAGATATTGCGTGAGGAGAAACGCTGGAACGATAGCAATGCCATGCTTCGCCAAGGCGAACTGGTGAGCAACGACCCCATGTTTGTGGTGATGCAGGGCAACAACTATGCTGACATGGAGGAGCCAGACCTGGCCGAGGCATGTTACGAGCGTGCCTATCGCATGATGCCCAACCGCATCTATCCTCTATACAAACTGATGCTACTATACATGAAGGCTGAAGAACCAGAGAAATGTCTCGCCATGGCAGAACGTGTGGTGGCATTTCCTGTAAAAGTGGAATCGCCGGCCACACGCGACATGAAGAAGGAGGCAAAGGTGATGATGACCGCAATTAAAAAAGAAAGAAAACAAGACAGATGAGACATATAAAGCCACAAACCATAGCGATGTGTCTGCTGGGCATCGTATTCATATTATCATCCGTGACGAAGGCGGTTGCCCTGCCGATATTCGCCGACGAGTTGCAACTATACCTCGACATCTATTTTGGAGGTTGGCTGAGAGACTATAAACTCCTGCTTGCTGGCATGGTGTGCCTGGCGGAACTGCTCATCGGCATTGCCTGCCTGGTTCCAGCACTGCGCCGTCAGGCCAACGTGGCGGCCTTCCTCGCCCTGACATTCTTTGTCTGGCTGACTGGAGACAATTATTTCAATCCATCCCCTCTTGGTCGGATAGAATCCTGTGGTTGCTTCGGAGAACTCATTCATTTCACGCCTTTAGCCTCGTTCATCAAGTCTTTGGTGCTTTGGTGTATGGCAACAACAAATCTATTTTATGAAATCTGCTTTTCATCACATGCGTAAATCACTAATTCTCATCGCCACATTGTTTTTGGCGCAAATCTCTCGGGCGAGCATGTTCATGTCGCTTTCCGAAGCCATTCGGCTGGCTCAGGAGCATTCGCTTGAGGCCAAGATGGCGCGATTCTCTTTCTTGGGAAGCTACTGGACGTACAGATCCTACCGTGCTGAGCTGCTGCCGTCGGTCTCGTTGTCTGGCTCGCTGTTGAACTACGACCGTTCGGTCACCAGCGTGCGCAACTACGATGACGGACGCATCAACTATGTGGAAAATAACTCGCTGAGCAATTCGCTAACGCTGTCGGTCAGCCAGAACATTGTGCCTACGGGTGGTACGGTGTCTCTACAGTCCTACCTCTATCATTTGGAGCAGTTCAACTATGACCTACGCACGTTCAATACTCAGCCTCTGCGCATCGTGTATGACCAGCCTCTGCGCTCGTACAACGCTCTCAAATGGCGTGGCAAGTCGGAGCCTGTGACATACGAGAAAGCCAAGCGCCAATATCTCACTACGATGCAGGGAATTGCCGTGATGGTGACCAATCTGTATTTCGAAGTTCTTTCGGCACAGTCTGACTATCAGCAGGCTTTGGCTACGTCTGAGGAGCGCCAGCGTCTATACGACCAGACGAAACGGCGTTTCGAGTTGGGTACGGTGTCTAAAAGCGAGTTGCTGCAATTGGAATTGTCTGTAATCAATTCGCAAATGAGTGTCAAGCAGAGACGCCTTGCGCTGGACGATGCTCGATTCCAGCTGTTCAACTATATGCAGGCTGTACAATGGGACGGGGTAGAACTGATAGCTCCAGACCCTGTACCCGACATCTTGCTCATCGAGGACGAGGTCACGCACAGAGCTATGACGGCCTCAACGTATCCTTTGGAGCAACAACTTAAGCTTATCTCCTCGCAAAGCAGCCTTGCACAGGCCAAATCTCAGCGTGGAATCCAGTTGTCGCTACGCAGCGAGGTCGGACTGCGCAATACTGCCGACCGTATAGGTCAGGCCTACAGCCACCTTCAGGACAACGAAATAGTGGGACTTAGCGTCACATGGCCTATCTACGACTGGGGTGTGAGCAAAGGACGTGTTAAGGTGGCCAAGTCAAACCTTGAGGTGGTTAAGACTCAGATTGAACAGGACGAGTCTGCCTACAGGCAGGAGGTAAAGAGGCTCGTGATGCAGTTCAACCTGCAGTCAGAACAATGTCATGATGCTGCTCGGGCTGAGGAGATTGCCGACGAGCGTTATATGCTGATGCTCCAGCGTTTTGAGGCTGGGAGCATCAGTGTTACGGATCTCAACACTGCACAGCAGGAAAAGGAGTCGGCACGCTCGCAATATATCAACCAGCTCAAGACATACTGGAGTGACTACTACACCATACAGCGGCACACGCTGTGGGATTATATAAACAAATGTGAGATAACAACTGATTTTGACAAGATAATACGATGAAACACTTACTAATCATCAGTGTACTGCTGTCGCTTGTTTCGTGTGGCAGCAAGAGTGACTCAGAGGCCTCTGGGCATAGTCCTCAGACGGAGGCTGTACCCACGGAGAACTACGTGGATACAATGACCCTACGCCTTGTGTACTTCAACAGGGAGGTGGTATGCAACGGGCATCTGGCAGCCAAGGTCAAGGCACAGCTTCAGCCAAAACACAACGATGTGCTTACTGCGATAAGTGTAAGTGAAGGACAATGGGTAGAGAAGGGTACGTTACTGGCAGTGACCGACGAGACTCTTTACCGACGCGAAGTGGAGCGAGCCGAACGCGAAGTAGAGAAGACCCGTGTAGATTTTGCCGACAAGCTCATCACGATGGGGTATGACGTAGATGCAGACCTCATGCCACGAGGCGAGATACCCGACGACATACTGCGCCGGGCGGAGGTCACATCGGGCTTTTATTCTGCATGCTATCAGTTGCAGACAGCACATCAGAATCTGTCAGACTGCCGTCTGTCCGCTCCTACAAGCGGACGTATAGCTGACCTCACGGCACGTCTGCACCAGCGTGCCGACAAGTTGTGCAATATCATCGACGATACGGAGTTTGACGTTGAGTTCAGCGTCCTGGAGGCTGAGCTTGCGGTAATACGCCCGGGACAGAGGGTACGTGTCAGTCCGTTCGTGGATGACAGCCTTGTGGTGTATGGGAGCGTAAGGAGCGTGAACCCTTCGGTCAGCGAAAAGGGTATGGTCAAGGTGACTGCCAGGGTCAATGGCAGACCTGAGTTGCTGGACGGTATGAACGTGCGTGTGGTAATCGAGCGCCCAGTGCCGCGTATGTTTGTCGTACCTAAAGATGCCGTAGTAGAGCGCGACGGCTACAATGTGGTCTTCCTCTACGACGATGGTTGTGCGCGATGGACCTACGTCGACATCTTGCATAGCAACATCAGCCATCATGCTATCACTGGCTGCGCTCGCAAGGAGACCGAACTGCACGAAGGCGACATCGTTATCACCAGCGGAAACATGAACCTGGCCGACGGGACGAAGGTGGAACTGAAACAGAAAAACTGATTCCTTAAGAAAACCATGCTGAAACATCTTATACGCCGCCCCATAGCCGTGAGTATGTTTGTGCTGGCACTGGCCATCATCGGCATTCTCTCTACCCGGCAGTTGCCAGTGTCGCTCATGCCCGACATTGATATACCACAGATTACCGTCCACGCTTCCTATCCCGGTGCTTCCGTGCGTCAGGTGGAGAGCAAGGTGACTGGACCTTTGCGAGGTCAGTTGGCTCAGGTGCCTGGATTGAAGTCCTTCAGCAGCGAGAGCCGAATGGACGCCTCTACGGTGAGACTGACCTTCGAACCGGGAGCCGATATGGATTTGCTATTCATCGAAGTGGGCGAAAAAATAGACCGTACCATGTCGTGGCTGCCCAAGGAAATAGAACGTCCCAAGGTGATGAAGGCCAGTGCCATGGACATTCCTGCATTTTTTCTGGACATATCGCTGAAGGACAGTATGGCTGGCGACGAGCGTTTCGTCCAGTTGTCATCGTTCGCACAGAGTGTGATACGCAAACGCATCGAACAACTGCCGCAAACGGCCATGGTGGACGTGAGCGGTACGGAGGGTTCGGAGATTGTCCTCACACCGCGGTCTGATCGCATGGAGGCTCTCGGCATCAGTCCTCGGGACTTAGAGCAGGCCATCACGGCTCGTGACATTACTCTGACTTCGCTGAGCATCGTTGACGGCATCTACCGCTACAACATACACTTTGATGCTGCATTGCTGACGGACGACGACATACGTGATATTATCCTCACTCACGACGACCGTCTGCTGCGTCTGGGCGATCTGTGTGAGGTGGAGCACCGTCCCTCCAGCAACGGGAGGGGGCTGATACGCCACAACGGACGCCGTGCCGTGACGATGGCAGTTGTGAAGCAGCCGCAGGCGAAGATGGAGGATCTTCAGGCGAACATCGATACTCTTATGGCGGAGTTGCGTATGGAGTTTCCCGACATAGCCTTTGATCTTACCCGTGACCAGACTCAGCTCTTGAGCTATTCCATAGACAATCTGAAGACGAACTTCCTACTGGGTGCCCTGCTGGCTTGCCTTGTACTGTTTGTCTTCATGCGTAGTATACGGTTGCCGTTGCTTGTCATCATCAGTATTCCCTTGTCGTTGATTCTGACTCTGTTGTCGTTCTGCATTCTGGACATCTCGCTCAACGTCATCAGCCTCTCGGGTCTTATCCTGGGCGTGGGCATGATTGTGGACAACTCTATCATAGTGATTGACAACATACGCCAGCGTCTGCAGCGTGAGGTGCTGGATATGGCCGTAGTGGAGGGGGCGAAGGAGGTGTTTATGCCCATGTTGTCGTCAGTGCTCACTACTTGCTCTGTGTTCGTCCCGTTGATTTTCCTAAGCGGTGCTGCAGGCGAGCTGTTCTATGACCAGGCCATCGCTGTGACTATAGCTCTGTTTTCCTCGCTGCTGGTGGCAACGATGGTGATACCTGTATACTTCAGGCTGTTTTTCCGCAAGGTCGTGGTTACAGAGCCTAAGAGCGGTGATAGGCTCATGACGGTCTATTCTGCCGTGCTAAAAATCACTTTCCGCCACTCTGTCCTTATGCTGCTGGCATTTGTCATGGCTGTGGTCAGCTCGGTGTTTCTGTTTCAGCATCTGCGTAAAGAACAGTTGCCCGATATGCCGCACGAGGACACCTTGATGACCATCGACTGGAATCTGGGAATTTCGGAGCAGGAGAACGACCGCCGTGTTCGGGAACTGCTTGCCACGCTGGATACAACGTTGCAGACCTCTACGGCCATGGTGGGAGCACAGGCTTTCATTCTCTCACACACTGAGGATATTACGTCTACCGAGGCTGTGGTCTACATGAAGTTCGACAGCGAGGCAGAACGGCTGGATGCAGAAAGGCGACTGACGAAGACCTTGACGGAGCGTTATCCGCGTGCCAGTGTGAAATACGAGACCGTGGGAAGTCTGCTGGACATGGTGTTCCGTTCGGACGAGAGTCGCCTGACCATACAATTGCAGAACAGCAACGGCGGACGTCCCTCGGTGGCACAGGCACGGACTTTCGTTGATTCGCTGCGGGCGGCTTTCCCCGGCTTGTCTCTACAACCCGTGGTGGCCGACAGAACCATAGAATATAAGGCAAATCCAGAACACATGGCCGTATATGGCGTTAGTTATGACAATCTTATACAAGTGCTTCGCGAGCGTGTGGGGCAACGCTGCGTTTTTAGTATCAGCGATGGTTCGGCCATGGTGCCAGTGGTAATCAATGATGCTGTGCCAGACAAGGGGGCCTTGTTGGGTTCCACTATCAATGTGGGCGGCACGACTATTCCGCTGTATCTTTTGGTAAGTACTGGGGCAGGAGAAGATTTCAAACGGTTGAACTCAAATCAGTCGGGCGAATATTATCCCATCAATCTGGACTGCAACGACAAGACTGCACGCGAGGTGATGCTTTGGGCACAGGGCTTTACGGGACGCGACGAGGTGCGCAAGGAGCCCTTGAAGTTGCAAGCTTCGTTCACAGGCGATTATTTCACCAGCCGCCAGTTGGCACAAGAACTGCTCATCGTCCTTTCTGTGGCTCTGGCCTTGCTCTACTTCATCATGGCAGCGCAGTTTGAGAGCTTGGTGCAGCCGCTCATCATTCTGAGCGAGATAGTGCTGGATGTTGCTCTGGTGTTTCTCGTGATGTGGGCGATGGACGAGTCGTTGAACATCATGTCTATGATAGGCCTGGTGGTGATGGCTGGCATCGTCATCAACGATTCCATCTTGAAGGTGGACACCATCAACCGCCTGCGCCGTGGTGGTGTGTCAACGCTGACGGCTATAGTGAAGGCTGGCCACAGGCGTCTGCGCCCTATCATCATGACATCGCTGACCACTATTCTGGCCATTCTGCCCTTGCTGTCACGAGCCGATATGGGCAGTGCCTTGCAATACCCTCTTTCACTTACGCTGGTTGTGGGCATGATAGTGGGTACCATGGTTAGCCTGTTTTTCGTGCCGTTGGCGTATTATGTCATATATAGGAGGAGGACCTGACGATGCGAATCAGTAACTTTTCTGTCCTCCTTACGGCCTGTATCCTGCTGATTATCGGCACGGCTCTCACTCCGTTGATTGATGTTGCTTCCAAACCGCGTCCGCGCCAGGGGCGCGACCTGTGGATAAACTACACATGGAGTGGTGCTCCTGCCAAGGTGATTGAGCAGAACGTGACGGCACCTATTGAGGGTATGATGGTGGCAGTGCGCGGTGTGGAAAGCGTGGAGTCGGAATCACGTTTCGGCAGCGGCTGGGTGAAGGTGACGCTGAAGCCCGAGGTGAGGGTGTTTGCCGTAAGGTTCGAGATTGCGTCGCTGCTGCGTCAGCTGCGCGGACGTCTGCCCGATGGTGTCAGCACGCCCACTTTGTCGGGTGGGGACATCGTGGACAACACGCGCAGGCAAAAGGAGGAAACCGTCCATCTGCTCTCCTACAACATCAGCAGTCCCCTGAACTCCGCGCAGCTACAGGACTACGTGCAAAAGCATGTGCAGCCCGTCCTGCAGCGCAATGAAGATGTGAAATTGGTTAATGTGTCGGGTGGTGTGGGGCGTTACCTTGAGGTGACCTACGACCCCTTGCTGCTGCAAGCCTGCGGTCTCAGTTCGTCTGACATCGAAAGCGGCCTGAAGTCCTTTATAGGTCGCAACGAGATAGTCGGCGAAGTGCTGCACGATAGCGCGCGTGTCACGCTACGCCTGGCTACGGAGACTTTCAACCGCCCCTTGGAACAGATGCCTATCAAGAGTCTGGACGGGCACATCACCTATATGGGCGACCTGGCGCATTACGAATACAAGAACTACGACCCTTCGTCGTATTACCGCATCGACGGCCACGAGACGGTGAGCCTGAACATCTATGTGAATGCCAATGCCAATCTCATTCGCTTGGCTAAGGAACTGCGCGGGCAGATAGACGACATGCAGCCTTCGTTGCAACACGGGGTGAGGCTGGAGCTTCAGCACGACTCGTCTGAGGATCAGCAGGGCGAGCTGGACAGACTAATCACTCGCAGTCTGATGTCTTTGGCCATACTTCTGGTGTTTGTGTTTGCGGTGCGTCCGGGTTGGAAGTATGTCAGCATCGTGGCCGTCACGTTGGCCGTATGCCTTGCTCTTGCGGCAATATGCTACTATTTGTTCAACCTGCGTCTGCATGTGTTTTCCATAGCTGGTATCACTGTATCATTGGGGTTGATCATAGATGCTTCCATCGTGATGATAGACCACTATAGCTACTATCGCGACCGCAAGGTCTTCATAGCGATACTTGCCGCGCTGCTTACCACCATCGGTACTTTGGTGGTAATCCTGTTTGCGCCTGAGGGTCTGCAGCACGACCTCTACGATTTCGCGTGGATTATCATCATCAACCTGACGGTAGCCTTGTTAGTGGCTGTGGCTTTCGTACCTGCCTTGGTGGACAGCCTGCGATTTCGCAGCAATCGTTCCACGCGAACCGTCTCGTCACGCCAGCGTTTTATGGCACGCTGGGCTGGACTTTATTTCCGCTATCTCTCGCTGCCCGACAATTGGACGCGCCGCAAGCGTGTCGTTATCTACTCGCTTCTTTTCCTTATTTATATAGGGGGCTTCGGTGGCTCGGCCTACTTGTTTTCAAACTCTCTGGACAGTGCTTCATGGCCTCGCGAGGAAGAGGAAATGAAACTCAACATCAGGGCGCAGATGCCCTTGGGAGGTACGGCTTCTCAGCTGAACGCCAAGGTGAGGCTGTTGGAAGAAACGCTGGTGAACGAGAAGTCCGTCAAGCGTTTTGAGACATGGGTCAATGGTTCTGGTGCCAACATTACCGTACAATTCACTCCTGAAGCCTTGCACACCGCCGCCCCCTACCAGGTGGAGAACCGCGTCATAGGCCGTGTGATCGGCATAGGTGGTGCGGACTGGAGCACGTACGGGGTGAGCCAGCGCGGCTTCAGCAACTCGCTGAACCTGCAATACCGGTCCAATTCCATTGAGATGACTGGGTACAACTACGACCGCCTATACCGCTTTGCGCAGGACCTTTGCGACCTGCTGCGACAGAATCCACGTGCCGTGGACGTGGCGATTGTGACTCCTGGTCATGAGAACCAAGAGGACGAATACTATGTACGCTACAACTGGGAGCGGCTGAAACTGCTCGGCATCACTCCTGGACAGATACACTCGGCCGTGAACGACCTGCTGCTCACTTGGGATTTCGGACGCTACGACTTGCTGAACACCAATATCATCATCAAATCCACACACCGTGACACTCACGATGTGTGGCAACTCCTCAACTCCTATGTGAAGATAGATGGCCGCGATATCCGCCTGAGCGAAGTGATGGACATTCAGCAACGGGAAGCAAATAACGTCATTCCCCGGCGCAACCAGGAGTATGTCTTGCGCGTAGAGTTCAATGTACTCGGTTCCTACATCTACACAAACAACTATATCAAGGAGGTGACAGAAAAGATGGAGACACTCCTGCCCGTAGGCTTCCGCTGTGTACGTCCGCAATGGGCCGACCGTCTTACAGCAGCAGAACAATACTGGCTGATAGCCCTCTGCCTGCTCATCACCTATTGGCTGATGACCATTCTTTTCGAAAGTCTTTGGCGACCCATTGCCCTGATGCTTGCCCTCATGCCTTTCACACTGACAGCCGTGTTCCTAACGTTCTACTTTGCCGGAATACCATTCGGTACGGGTGGACTGGCAGCACTCGTGCTGCTGTGTGGCTTGGTCATCAACGCTGCCATCTACATCATGTACCAATACGACATCATCCGCGAATCCCATGCCGTAAGTCCGTGCCGCGCCTACCTGCAGGCCTACAACCACAAGATTGTACCAATAGTGCTGACTATCCTCTCCACCGTCTTCTCGCTTATCCCATTCCTTGTGGACGGTCCTGAGAACCATTTCTGGTACACCT
>CALZMK010000013.1 GCA_945788545.1 uncultured Prevotella sp. | reverse complement strand
CTTCTTAAGAGTGTCGGCGAGAGCCATGTTAAGGCTGTCGGCCAAGATTTCCTTGTTGTTCTCGTCGGAAAACACCAGGTTCTCGTCCTTGACATTCTCTTCCTCCTTGCGTTTCATCTCCTCCTCTTTCCTGCGCTCGGCGTTGTCCCTCTTCGACTCGGCGGCAAAGCGGCGGGCCTTAATCTCCTCGTCGGTCATGCGCACCTTGCGATAGAATCCGAAGCTGTAGCGATGACTGAGGAAAAGGTGGATATTGTCGTTGCGGTTCCAGTTGCGCTCAAGCACAGTGGGTATCTCGCTCTCAATAAACTGGTCGTCGAAGGTCTCGGGATGAGTGATATAGTTGTCATCGGTGATTCCACCATTCTCAGCCACCTTCTGATGATACACCGAGAACATGGCATGCATCTTATAGCGGTCGCCGTCGTAGGAACTGAACAGGGTGGATCCGAAATGCGACGTACTCTGGTTGGCATAATATCCGCGGGCATAGGAGTAGTTGATGTCGAAACCAAATCCGAGACGCTTGTTGGCATTGGTGGCAAACAGTACGTCTATATGGTCCTCTCCATTGAGTTTGTCGCCGCAGTTGTCGTATGTTACATTGGTGATAGGCGAAAGCGTGTTGGTGAACAGAATTTCATCGGGCTGCTTCATCACATGCGAATACGGTTGCACGAACAAGAACTGACTCGCGAGAGGCTGGTCGATAGCTATTCGGCTCAGTCGCGGAGTGTAGTTATTACCCGTGGTGTTATATTCCCCATACTTGCCAGTATTGAATATGGTGTTCATAAAGAGATGGGGCATAGTGTCGGGCAGCGAGGGGATGACGTCGCCAAATTTGCGGTCTATCTTCCACACTCTCAGTCCTTTGGGTATTTCCTTGTGGCGCGTGGTGTCGTTGTTATGCTTGTTGAAATTACGGTTTGTAGTATTGCCGTTGATGTCCATGCCATTTACGTCTCCGGTATTGTCAGCCCTTTGGAAATTCTGGGCTCCGGCACACATAAATGACGCGGCAAGACACAATGTAGCTATTATCCTGTTCATTTAAATATTATTCTGAGTGATACCTCTATGGTCTTGATGATTATCGCCAATCCCACAACGAGTCCCCACATGGGATAGTCGAAAAGCATGAGGGCGGGACAGGTCATATACAAGGCAATGGCACCCACCACCGCCAACATAAAGACGATGTTGAGCACATTCCTCACCATGAACATCTTGTTGTCAGGACGTCGGTGCTGGCGTTCGGGTCGCTTCCAGATGGCGTCGAGCTCTTCCTGTGTCATTTCTGCTCCTCCTTTCCGGTGGTCTTACCGTTGAGCAACTCGTCAAACTTGCGGAAGAGATAGTCCTTGCGGTCGATGGTCTTGCGTCGGAACTTGGCACTCACCCTGAGCAGTTTGTCCTGCTTCTTGTTGAGCGCGTTCTTGTCGTCAATCCACTCCTCAGCCTTATAAGTCTGGGGATTGCGCTCCTCCTCATACAGATAATATATGCGCGTCATCTTCACCTCAAGGCGTCCGTCCTGGCAATCGGCAATGAGGGTGTAATAGAATCGGGTGCGGTCGAGCGAGAGTGCATTGTTCTTAAAGACAAGCCACTCCTGATAGTTGCCGCAGAGGAAGTTCTTGGATGAGTCGGCAATGGCGAGAAGACTATGCTCCAGTTGGTTGGGCTGTCGGGTGAGGCGGTCCATATAAGTCTTCACCGTGGAATATATCTCGGATGCGCTTTTGCCCGGGGCATTGATGACAGTGGAGAATGTCACTCTGCCGTCCACCATAGGTACGGCTCCGGCAAGATACTTGGCATCGGGGTTCACCTTCACTACAGCCTCTTCGGCCTCCTGCCTTTTGTCCATTTCCTCCCACTCGTTTTGGGCGTTGGCAATACCACAGCATGCTGCAGCCAACATCAATATAAATGCTCTTTTCTTCATTTTGCTTTGATTTTTTAATGCAAAGGTACATAAAATATGCGATACTGCAATGCTATACCTATATATATTAACTATTTTTTTCCTTTTTCTTTGCCAATTCGATAATTATTCGTAATTTTGCAGCAAGAAATTATCAACATTAGAAGATTATGAAATTCATAGCAGTCATACCGGCGAGATACGCCTCGACGCGTTTCCCCGGCAAACCACTTGCCATTCTCGGAGGCAAGACAGTGATTGAGAGAGTGTATGAACAGGTTAAGAAGGTGATTGACGACGTGTATGTCGCCACCGACGACGACCGTATCCGCGAGGCTGTGGAGGCCTTCGGCGGAAAGGCTGTGATGACATCGCCGAATCATAAGAGCGGAACGGACAGAATCGAGGAGGCTGTGGAGAAGATTGGTGCCGACGTGGATGTGGTGATCAATGTGCAGGGCGACGAACCGTTTATCCATGAGTCGCAGATACGCACTGTGTGCGATTGCTTCAACGACAGTACGACGCAGATTGCCACGCTCGGCAAACCGTTTGGTAGAACTCCCGAGGACATCAAGGCTATCGAGAATCCCAACTCGCCGAAGATTGCGGTGAGCAAGGCGGGGTTTGCATTGTATTTCAGTCGCAGTGTCATTCCTTTCTGCCGTGGCAAGGAGCGCACCGAGTGGCCAGAGTCATTCCCCTATCTCAAGCACATCGGACTGTATGCATATCGTCGTGAGGTGCTGCGCGAGGTGACGCTGTTGCCACTAGGCGAACTGGAGAAGGCTGAGAGTTTAGAACAGTTGCGATGGCTGGAGAACGGATATAAGATAAAGGTAGGGCTCACCGACATCGAAACCGTGGGCATTGACACGCCGGAAGACTTGGTTGCTGCGCGAAAGTATTTCGCAAAGCAAGATTAAAGATAATTTAGGTACGGACATATCCATGCCTAAAAAATAATTATCTGTATTAATTTGTGGATAAAAAGAGGAATGTTTAGTTTTAAGAGATTCACGATACGACAAGAGAGATGCGCCATGAAGGTGGGAACCGACGGCGTGTTGCTCGGAGTATGGGCCGCATTCGGAATGGAAGCGGCAAGGGTGAGAAGTATCCTGGACATAGGAACCGGAACAGGACTCATCGCCCTCATGATGGCACAACGATTTTCGAATGCCAAGGTGACGGCCATTGACATCGACAAAGAAGCTGCAGAGCAAGCAAAGGAGAATATACAAGCATCACCTTTCTCGCATAATATCAACGTGTTACACAAATCTCTTCAAGAATATATTCATTATAATAAAGAGAACGAAGAGAGCGTAAAATTCGATGTTGTGGTATGCAATCCGCCATTCTACGACAACTCACTCACATGTCCCGACCCGAGGCGCACTACAGCCCGACACAACTCCACCCTACCCTTTGCCACTCTCATAAAAGGAGCAATGAGCCTGATGGCCGACGACGGAGTGCTGGCAATAGTCATCCCGACGGAGTGCAGACAGAAGATAGAAGACGAAGCCATCTTTGCTGGACTCATGCTCAGGAAGCGCACGGCGGTAGTGACCAAGGAAGGCAAGAAACCCAAGCGCTATCTGATAGAATTCGGCAAGAAGAGCGACACGATAGAAGAGAGCGTTTTGTCACTCGAAAGTGACGAATATCGCGCTTTAACCGCCGATTTTTACCTCTCGAAAGCAGAAAAAAGTTAAAGAGTTAAAAAGAATACCCAAAAATGAGTATTTTCTCAGATATTTGCTGTATCTTTGCAGTGCTGTAACAAAGCGGCAACTTATTTATTAATTATTTAAATATAGGAAAGAATATGCAGTATTCTAATGAAGTCAACAACATGTGCGTTGTTGCAAAAGGTCCAAATCATGGACCAGCCCCAATTCCTGAAGAGGGAAAATGGATTCAGGCAAAAGAGATTAAGGACATCTCTGGTTATACCCACGGTGTGGGTTGGTGTGCACCCCAGCAGGGAGCTTGCAAACTCTCTCTGAACATCAAGGAGGGTGTCATCCAGGAGTGCCTCGTTGAGACTATCGGTTGTACAGGTATGACACACTCAGCTGCCATGGCATCTGAGATCCTTCCTGGCAAGACCATTCTCGAAGCCCTCAACACCGACCTCGTTTGCGACGCTATCAACACAGCTATGCGCGAACTGTTCCTGCAGATTGTCTATGGTCGTTCACAGAGCGCCTTCTCAGAGGACGGACTCGTTATCGGTGCCGGACTTGAGGACCTCGGTAAGGGTCTGCGCAGCCAGACTGGTACACTCTATGGTACTGTTGCCAAGGGTACACGCTATCTCGAGCTCACCGAGGGTTACATCACCAAGATGTTCCTCGACAAGGACAGCCAGGTATGCGGCTACGAGTATGTTCACCTCGGCAAGATGATGGAGGCCATCAAGGCTGGTATGGACGCCAACGAGGCAGTGAAGAAGTTCACTGGTTCTTACGGACGCACCAAGGCCGAGCAGGGAGTTGTTAAGAGTATTGACCCACGTAAAGAATAATAAGGAGAAACAACTATGATAAGAGAAGTGAAATTCGAGAGCCAGGAGCGCAGAATCAAGCAGGTTATTGCTGCTCTTAACGAAAACGGTATCAAGGATATCGAAGAGGCTAATCAGATTTGCGAAGGTATTGGTGTTGATCCTTACAAGATTTGCGAGGACACTCAGGGTATCTGCTTCGAGAATGCAAAGTGGGCATACGTATGTGGTGCTGCTATCGCTATCAAGAAGGGTGTGAAGAGCGCTGCCGAGGCTGCCGAGGCTATCGGTATCGGTCTGCAGAGCTTCTGTATCCCCGGTTCTGTTGCCGACGACCGTAAGGTAGGTATCGGCCACGGTAACCTTGCTGCACGTCTGCTCCGCGAGGAGACTCAGTGCTTCGCATTCCTCGCCGGTCACGAGTCATTCGCTGCCGCTGAGGGTGCTATCAAGATTGCAGAGATGGCTAACAAGGTGCGCAAGAACCCCCTCCGCTGTATCCTCAACGGTCTGGGCAAGGACGCTGCAATGATCATCAGCCGTATCAACGGATTTACATATGTACAGACCAAGTTTGACTACTACACTGGTAAGGTGAACGTGGTTAACCGCACTGCTTACTCAGACGGTCCTCGCGCCAAGGTGAACTGCTATGGTGCCGACGACGTTCGCGAAGGTGTGGCTATCAACTGGTTGGAGGATGTTGACGTTTCTATCACTGGTAACTCAACCAACCCAACCCGCTTCCAGCACCCTGTTGCCGGTACATACAAGAAGGAGCGCGTGCTCGCTGGCAAGCCCTACTTCTCAGTGGCTTCAGGTGGTGGTACAGGTCGTACACTGCACCCAGACAACATGGCTGCAGGTCCAGCTTCTTACGGTATGACCGACACTCTCGGACGTATGCACTCTGACGCCCAGTTCGCTGGTTCTTCTTCAGTGCCTGCACACGTTGAGATGATGGGCTTCCTCGGTATGGGTAACAACCCTATGGTAGGTGCTACCGTTGCTGTTGCCGTTACTGTTGACATGGCCCTCAACAAGAAGTAATTTAATATTCATATTTTTTGGTATTTGTCATCTGCCCTTGCACAGTCGCTTTCACGAAAGTATATTGTGCAGGGGCAGATTTTTTTAAGGAGTTAAAGGAGATATGGGAGTTAAAGACATATGTTTTGGCATTGATAATATTATCCGACGTATTATTGGTGTCATGATTATGATGACATCAATGACGGGATATTGCACCAACAGGATTTTCTCAGCTGATATACGCACACTGCACACCACGGTTGACGACAAATGGACAGACGCTCCGGTAGTGGCACTCGACAAGATAATGTCGGGAGAAAACCATATTGTGATATCATTCGACGAGATGTCGCACGACTACCGACGTCTCATCTGTCATATTGAGCGCTGCGAGGCTGACTGGCAACCATCTACCGAGATGTTTGACAGCAGTTGGATGGAGGGATTCAACGACACTCCCATAGAAGACTTCACCCACTCTATCAACACTACTGTGCTATACACCAACTATCGCCTGCAACTGCCAAACGACAGATGCAAGATTAAGATGAGCGGCAACTACAGGGTGACTATCTACGACGATGATGCCCCAGAGACAAAGCTCGCCGAGGCGGAGTTTATGGTTGTAGATAACAAGGCTCGACTATATCTGAGTGCCACCACAAACACCGACATCGACGTGAACAAGTGTCACCAACAGTTGGCAATGGAACTCGACTACAGTAGGATAAATGTGACCGACCCGAGCGAACAGCTCATCACCGTGGTGAAACAAAACAACCGCGACGATAACCAGAGATGGAACGTGAAACCTGATATCACCACTGCCGACAAACTGATATGGCAACACAACCGCCAACTGATATTTGAGGGTGGCAACGAATACAGGAAATTTGAGATGCTCGACCTCTCACATCCCACCATGGGCATTGACCATATCTCATGGAACGGAGAGACATTCGACGTATATCCATTCGTCAGCGAACCGAGGGCCAACTATTCGTATGAAGAAGGGGCTGACGGCGCATTCTGCATACGCAACAGTGAATACTCGGAAATCGACTATACCTGCGACTATGCATGGGTGCACTACACACTGCATACAGGAGGACGCATTGGCGACATCAGAATTGACGGGTGGTGGACTACCGACAATGACAAGAACACATACATGATGGAATATGACGAGAGCGATGCCTTGTATCACCTCGCATTGCTGCAGAAACAGGGATACTACTCATATCAATTCCTACAAGTAAAACCAGACGGAACAACCGCTATCCCCGAGAGCGAGGGCAATTTCCATGAGACATCAAATACATATCAGGCATTCACCTACTATCGTCCACTGGGAGGACGCACATGGTTGCTTGTGGCTTATAATGAGTTGACTTTCCCATGATGATTGTCACTGCGCCATTGGGTTGGCGTTATTCCGTAACGACGGAAAAACATGGCAATGAAATAGTTGGGAGAAGAGAAATGATTCTTCTCTGATACTTCCTCGATAGCCATGTCGGTATTTGCCAAGTCATCCTTTGCCGAGTCAATAACCATTGCCAAAGTGAGCAATCGCGGACTTCGGAATATATTTATGGTAATGATATCATAAATATCAGTGAGTTTCATTTTTCTTCTCATTGCTATCTGGAACAATATATTATGGTCGAGCTTGCCTTCGCGGGAATATGGCATGAGCTCCATCAGTATGTCAACTGCATCCTTGTCCATATCCACACCAGCAGTAACATCCACTCCATCATCACTGTTACGACGCTGAGTCTGGATTTCAATACGGCACGACTCTGCCCTGGAAATGAATCCGTCGATACGGCGGAAGAGTTCCACCTCATTAACGTTACGTTTCATCTTCAGGCGTGAATTACCCGAGAAGATCACCACATTCCATATTATCAGAATGAGGAACACCGCGACAACAAGCAAAGTAAGACCAGTGGTGCGCCACCATGGTTCCTTGATCATCACAACCACTTTGACTGGAGGTGTAGTCCATTTGTCGGGATACATAGAGGCTTGAACTTCAACTACATAGTTGCCTGGCTTAAGACCAAGAAGGGGCAGATGGAGAATACCGTTCTTATCCACCAATCCCTTGGAATTATAATAAGAGAGGACAACCCACTTATCTTGCAATCCGCTCACCTTATAGCGGTAGTAGGTCTGTATAGGACGGAAATAATTAAGTGCTGAGAACTTGAGTGACAAGGAGTTCTGCGTGCTCGGGAGTTCGATGGTGTTGAGGCGCGAGATGGCTTTCTCTGTCACTACCCTTCCATCGATTTCCGTACCGGCAAAAATATTCGTTCCGTTTACCTGCAGTCGAACAAACTTGGGGTGAAGCAAGATATTATTGCCCTCCATAATACTTATTGTCATAGGATTAAACGACACAACATGGTCGAGGGCTTGCATGACTATCGTACCGTCTGCGAGACGCATTGCCCTGCTATTTACAAATGCCTCGGCGGGAATACCGTCGGATTCAATAAAGCTGTTGACAAAGGTCACCTTACCTTTCTTTATGACAAGTCCGACAATACCATTACTCGTGCTCACCCACATATTGTGTTTGTCATCCTCAATGATTGAATGAATGACATCGTTCACCATTCCTTCCTCTTTCTTCACACAGATGGAATCCTTCTGACCAGGCTTGAAATAATAAAGTCCGTTGAGCGAACCTACCCATATCCATCCTCTACTGTCCTTGTACGTGCAGTTGAGACGATTACCCTTGACAAGCAAGGTGTAGTCGCATACTTCGTCCATCATGTCGGAATACTTTACAGCCATTGGATCTTCCCATGTCATGACATTAAACGGCGACTTGATATACTTGGAATAAAGAAGTCCGCGCTTCTCTGTACCTATCCACATACCGCCCTGTCTGTCAAACTCGATACAGTTCATGTCGGTGAGGAGTTCACGACCATCTGTCAACTTTATCTTCTCAATATGTTCCAACTCTCGCTTGTCAATGTCGTAAGTCCAATAGCCATAGGCCGAGGCAATATATAACACATCGTCCTTAAGGGTCATGTTGCTGAGATAATAATCGGTGGTGAGAAGTTTTGTCCATTGACGTTTGGTAATGTCAAACCACAACAACACTGCCTTCTGATTTCCGTTTCTTATCTGGAAGAATCCATTGCGATATTTGAATATTACGCTCGACCCACTAAAGTCACTCACCTCATCGTAAGCAAGCGCTGTAGAGGTAAATAACTTCTTTTGGGATTTCACGTCAAATACATCCACCTTGCTGTCATCATAAAACAATGCAACGCAATTGTCGGAGATATCCATGTCCTGAAGTATCCTTCCATTGCGCAATGGAAGGACTATCTGTGCGTTACGCGAAAAGATACGGTCGCCCTTGACAAGCCAAATACTACCACTTGAATCCACAAACATGTCTTCCACCTGACCTTCAATACCTTGTTCACGGAAGATTGGGGCGATGTCGCTGACAAACTGTTCGGTGAGCATATTCACACATGTCACCCTTCCCTTGTCCTTGAGCCAAAGATGATGGGAGTCGTCGAAGTAAAGGTGATAGTGACCTTTATACTTTGGGAGCTTATAATAGCTGTCGCCAGAGGAAATATGCGTAAAGCCAGATCCATCAAAGAAGTTGATGTGACCAATAGTGGAAATCACCATTCTGCCCGAGAATGTACCCTTGATTGTCTGTGCACTATTATCTGCAAGACCATTCGCAGCATTTATCACACGGAAACGCCTTTCCCGTGCGCTATCCTCTGCCTTGCCTATCAAGCAAGAGAGGAGGATTGCTGTTATGAGTCCATACAATCGTGACAGTTTCATTATTATGCTATAAATGGTGCTTTGGTACTTATTATAGTTGTTTTATGCAAAGGTAATAATATTTTTCTGAATGACAAAAGAAATAACAATTTTTATTATTGATATTAAGAAATATTACATTGTTAAGGCACACAAAGAGAATGAGGAATGAGGAATTAAATCTATAGATAAAAAAGAATGGCCGCATTTAGCAGCCATTCCTCATTCCTAATTCCTCATTATATTTGTCGGGGCGACAGGATTCGAACCTGCGGCCGCCTGGTCCCAAACCAGGAGCGCTACCGGGCTGCGCTACACCCCGTTGCATTACTCGGAAAATGCTTTCCTCGTGTTTGCGGGTGCAAAGGTACAACATTTTTCCGAGATATGCAAATTTTTCGGCAATTATTTAATAATATTTTGCTCTTTGAATACTTTTTTGAGTATCTGTACGCCTCTTTCCACCTGTTCTTCGGTATGAGTGGCCATTAATGCGAACCTCACGAGTGTGTCCTGAGGAGCACATGCAGGAGGAATAACTGGGTTAATAAACACTCCATTGTCAAATGCCCTTGCAGTGACGATAAATGTCTTCTCTACATCTCTTACATATAGTGGAATGATAGGACTTTCAGTCTCTCCGATTTCAAATCCCTCTTCCTTGAACCTCTTAAGAGCATATTTTGTCACCTTCCAAAGTGCCTCAATTCTCTCGGGCTCCGAGCGCACGATATGCAATGCCTCAAGTGCAGCGGCTGTTGCGGCGGGAGTGTCGGATGCACTGAAGATATATGTGCGGCATGTGTGGCGCAAGAAATTGATTGTGTCTGCATCACCAGCGATAAAGCCTCCGATACTTGCAAGTGACTTTGAGAATGTACCCATGATTAGATCAACCTCGTCAGTGAGTCCGAAATGGTCGCAAACACCTCTACCTTCTCTACCGAACACACCCAATCCATGAGCTTCGTCCACCATTATCGAGCAATTGTATTTATGCTTCAACTTAACGATTTCCGGAAGATTGGCAAGGTCGCCCTCCATTGAAAATACTCCATCGACTACAATCAGTTTTACGGCTTCATAAGGGAGTTTCTGCAGAATCTTCTCAAGATCCTCCATATCGTTGTGCTTATACTTCAGCTGATGAGCGAAAGACAATCTTCTTCCGTCAACGATACTGGCATGATCACGGTCGTCACAGATGACATAGTCATTGCGTCCTACAACCATGGCGATGACACCGGCATTAACCGAAAAGCCTGTGGAGAAACAGAGTGAATCGTCCTTGCCCTCAAACTCTGCCAATTCCTTTTCCAACTTGACATGCAAGTCAAGGGTGCCATTAAGAAAGCGGCTTCCAGCACATCCCGAACCATATTGGTCGAGTGCCTTCTTAGCTGCATCGATTACGCGCTGGTCACCTGTAAGACCAGTATAGGCATTAGAGCCGAACATCAACACCTTATGCCCACCCATTTCAACTTCTGTTCCTTGTTTTCCGGTAATCTCGCGGAAATAGGGATACACGCCAGCCTCCATGAATTTCTGAGGCTCGCGGTAATTCTTGTATCTTTCTTGTAATTGTCCCATTTTATTGGTCATTATTTTCTTTTCAATAATCGGGTGCAAAGTTACATAAAAAATCTCAAATACCATTATGTTTTTAAAAAAAATCTTTCTTTTATGCTTTTTTATTGGATGAAAAGAGCATTTTTCAAGCTTTTTTTCTTAATTTTGCATCGAATAATTGACATGAAGAGAAAAATTGTATTCATATTAAACCCACATTCGGGTACGGACAACAAGGTGAAAATGCCAAAACTGATTGAGGAATATATCAATCATGAGGCTTTCGACTATGAGATAGTATTCACCGAATATGCCGGACACGCAGCCGACATCGCAAAGGACTGCGCAAGTCGAGGCATAGATATTGTAGTGGCTGTAGGTGGCGACGGCACCATCAACGAGGTGGCACGTTCTATCGTGCACACCAACACTTCCCTTGGCATCATTCCATGCGGCTCAGGCAACGGACTGGCACGCCATCTGTGCATACCTCTCGACCCTCGCAAGGCCATATCCATCATCAACAAGGCATGCATCGAGAGTCTTGACTACGGTGTTATCAACGACCTACCCTTCTTCTGCACATGCGGTATGGGATTCGACGCGTTCATCAGCTATAAGTTTGCAGGTGCCGGTAAGCGCGGACCTATGACATACATAGAGAACGTGCTGAAGGAAGGACTGAAATACAAGCCCGAGACATACGAGGTGGAAATTGAGGACGAAAAGGAACCCATGAGGTATAACGCATTCCTCATCGCATGCGCAAATGCATCGCAATATGGCAACAATGCTTACATCGCACCAAAGGCCACAATGACCGACGGACTCATGGATGTGATCATCATGGAGCCCTTCACTGCATTTGACGCTCCGCAAATCAGTATCGACATAATCAACAAGACACTCGACAAAAACTCGAAGATAAAGACACTCAAGGCAAAGCGCATACATATCCACCGCAGCCAACCGGGGGCCATCCACTTCGACGGCGACCCAATCATGACGGGAACGGATATTGACGTGCATATCGAGGAACGCGGCATTAAAATCATCATCAATCCCGACGACATCGAGGATCACAGTCTGCCCAACCCCATACTCAATGCCTTCTCGGAGTTCTTTAATAATATAAATAATGTACGCGAGGACATCGAAAAGCAGGGCAAGAGAATTCAGACCATCAACAAGGTGCTGCTGCGTAAGCTCACACGATTATAATTTTTTAATATGCCAACATGGACATTCAAACCATAATCACCGCCGCGATTGTGGCTGTTGCCGTAGTCATAACACTGCGACACTTGTGGTGTGCGTTCCATACAAGGCGCGACAACACCACAAATTGCTCGTGTGGTTGCGATAATTGTCCGATGAAAGGCAATAATTGCACAAAAGATTAATTATTTATTAATTTTTATACAAAAAACAGAAAAATATTTGGGGAATTAAAATAATTGTATTATATTTGCAGCCGAATGTATTATAATACTAATAAAATACCCAAAACATGAACATTATTTCAAAGATAAGTAAATCAGCATCGATAATGGGAGCAGCACTCTCGCTTTTCACTCTCAATGCTTGTACGGAAATGGTGCTTTTCAATGACCAGGTTGAAACAGAGGATTCCAAATTGTCGAACATCCCACTTGATTTCACATGGAGTATGTCCAAGGATGTTAACATCGAACTTAAAAGCGATGTTACAACACGTGTATTTATTTATGAAGATGAAGACTTCAGCAAACTCATGTGTACTAAAGTTCTTGAGGCAGATGTCCCTGAAACTATATCGTTGACAGCCCTCGAGTCGGTGGAAAAACTTTACCTTGCCTATATCGACAGAAATGGCAAGACTGCTCTTCGCGCTATCGACCTCAAACAGAATCAATTGCTCACTCGTTCTGCCAATATCTCAGGCGAAATCAATGACGCAGCTGAGATGTTGCCATCATCTGAAGGCAACAAGACCATGGTATTCTCTCCCAACAGTACAATCTTCGGAACTGTATTGTTTGAGGATATGTATCCGCAAATGGGCGACTATGACATGAACGACTTCGTGCTGGGTTACAGAAAACAGTATGGAAGCAATGAAAATACCGAGACATTGGAAATCACGATGCAGATACGAGCCATCGGTGGTACACTGCCCTTCGTTCCCGGTGTGGAGATTAAGGGAGTGGATGTTGCCGGTCTCGATGTTAGTTGGACATCGTCCGACCCACGCCTCTCTGTAGAAAACGTTTCCGAGAATGAGGAAAGCGGTACTCCCGTATTCCGTATCAACGGTGTGCAGTCG
>CALZMK010000012.1 GCA_945788545.1 uncultured Prevotella sp. | reverse complement strand
GGTGCTCCCCATAATAGAGCGAGTCAATCAGAAGTCGGTGTCCGCCCCGGTGTTCGGGGCTATTCCGAAAAAACGGTTCAAGATGTTTTTGAACGCTTTTTTATTACCGTTCAAAGGCTGCTTCCCATCTTCATCACCAGAGTCATTGAGTGCCTTCCGGACAGCCTCTTTGTTTGCCTGTGCCTCAGCCTTCTGTTGGTCGTAGTCCTTTGGCTTCTCTACGCCGAAAGTCTCATAGAGCCAATCATCATCCATTGGCAGCCCCATAGACTGGAGCTTCTGAACGATGTCGATCTGTTGGGAAGGAATAATCTTGTCTTTCTTGGCATAGACAAACTCACCACCCTCTACATTGAAGCCAAGTGCGGCAAAGATAGGACGCATCTGATAGTTCAGGATGTCCAGGATAAACTCACGGTCATCCGTGTTCATGTCATCCTCTTCCTCCTTGTGAACTTTACCCAGCGCCTGTGTGCCTGTTTCCTTCGCGTCAGTTGTGAGCGTGTTGCCCAGAACACGGATTGAGATCTTGCTATCCCAATAGTCTGCAAATGTTTTGTAGAGGTCACTGGAGCCAGTCTTGTTGCCTGCCTCAATCAATGTCAGTTCGCTATCCTTCGGGTGGATATAGACAGCATTGGAGCCTTGCCTTCTGGCATCTGCAACAAGGCGCTTGCGTGCTGCTTCGTCACCTGCATCATAGGTGTATTCCCTTATGGGCATACCGAAGATGTTGCAGAACTGAGCCCAGTCTGCCATATCGCCACGTTTGTAGAGAACAGCCGGCATGAGTTCCGCGAAGATACCCAACCCTCTCTCTGTACCGACAAAGAGGCAGTTTGGGAAGTTCTCGATGGGGATGCCCTGCTGGTCGCCCTGGAACTTCAAGAGCTGCTTCTGTACAGGGTCATAGTGCTTGCGGTCAATGAGGTCGTAGCGGATGTTCCCCTCTTCGTCGAGGTAGAACTGTACAAGAGTAAAGCCCCAGAACTCAGCCATGATGAAGTCCTTGCGCAGCTGCTTGAACCAAGGGGAACGCAACTGTGCATTGATGGTGTCATCAGGTTCACCGTTCCGCTGGAACTCAATAGGCAAGCGTGTGACACCTCTGAGGCGCTTTGCCAGGACACCTGACAGGTGCAGGTCAAGCAAGGCAGACTCGTACATGTCAAACAGGCGTGTGCGGTTGGAATAGTCAATGCTTTTTGCCAGCGTGACAGAACTCATGTAGGCATTCATGTCGAAAAGGAATATCTCCGGCATCTGTAGCACCACATCCGGCAGTCTCTGACCGGTGGGAACGCGCATACCACCCTGAGTGATCTGCTTGGTGCTGTTCCTCTTATTCTTACTCTTATTCATAGTCATTTATCTGAATGTAGGTCTTATATCGTCAGCCTGTATCTGCCAAGGGGAATTGTCTCCAAGTTCCTCAGATGGAAGTAACGGCGCCCCGTCGATGGTGATGTCACCCTTCATGACACCTTTGAGCCATTCGATGGCGCGGTCATATCTGTCCTGTCTTATCTTGGCAATCTTATAAGGATTGTGCTGACAGAAAATGTGATATACCGTGATGTCGATGGCGAACATGAGAATGAGCGCATGGCGGTCAGTTCCTGTTGCTGAGAAGATGGCATCACAGTCATACGCCTTGTTCAGATAAGAGCGCATTTCCGAAATGGCTCTATCCTCACATATCTCTATGATCTGAGGGTCATAGGATGCAGAGTCTTTCCGCAGGAGTGAGTCAAGTATCTCCTTGTGGATGGTAGCATCATAGTCCGTGGTATTGATGAAATTTGCCATAGTTACATTCTATATGGGTTTTGTTCGTTAAGTTCCTTGTATGAGATAGTGACAGCCGGTTGCAGTTCGGCAGTCTTTTCAGCAATGATGGTGAAACCACCTTCGATGCAGTCAGGACCATCGGCATTGTAAGGCAGGTGCATTTCAAAGAGCTTGAACTGATTGATGAGTTCCTGCATGTGCGGATTGTCCTGTTCGTCTTCATTGAATATCCAAGCTCCGTTTCTGTCAATCGGTTCCAGGTTGGCTTCAATACGAGTGGCCTTGTCTGTCTTCTTGCGCTCATCACCTTTGATGTAGAGGTCACGCTTGCGCTTCTTGCACTCATCACGAAGCAGCGGTTTGAATACCTGGTTGAAGAAAGGATCTTGCAGTTTGTTGTTCTCCATGTAGCAATAGACGTTTGTCTTTCCTGCTACATAGTCCATCAGGTCAAAGTACCATGAAATGAAGGTCGAGTTCAACTCACGGGCAAGGAAGCCTTTGATGACATAGAAAACGCCCTTATACTTACCCACAAGCCAAAGTGCCTTTGTACTGGAAGCCTTTTTCTTGGAGTCAGAATAAGCAGGGTCACCATACATAATAAGGAACGGGAACTTGCGAAGCGGTGGCACCTTGCCAAACGGCAGGTTCTTGAAGATGGTACCCTCTGAAACAGGATTGTTGAAATACTCAGCCTGAGCATTCTTGGAAGAGATATTTGACAGTACAGTGTCTATTTGCTCTTCTGTATTTTTCTGTGGCCAAGTGCTCTTTCCATTCTTATCCCTGATATTGACTATATCCCAATGCTTAGCACGTTCCCCAGCTCGCTTGATGCAGCAGTCCTTGGCAATGATGTTACCACACCATAACACAAGTGTAGGCTCAGAGATGGAACGTGTAGGATAAAGCGCCCCCTCAAACCAGTCCCACTTCTTTTTCAGGGTCTCAGGATTGCGGCAGTCCTCATCAGTATCATAGTCATCAAGGTAGATGACATCAGGACGTACCTCTTCATTCCTGGCACCACGAGGGGCAGAGCCGGCACCAAGGGCAACGAACTTAGCCCCACAACGTGCAGTGAAGTCCTTATCGGTCCAGGCACCAAGTGTTACCTGATTGCCGTAGAACTGGCGCAGGCGTGGGTTGCTCTCGAAGTTGAGCCTGTAAGGGGTAAGCAGACGGATTGCCGATGTCTCAGTAGCCGATGCCAGAACAAAGAACCTCTTGCGCTTAGTCAGTGCCAGGAACATATTGATGAACATGGCCACCGTTGACTTCGCCAGCTCACGACTCCATGACAGCACCTCATACCATTCAGGATGATCAATGACGCGGTGGATAGCCTTAATGTGGAACGGCGCAAAGTCGTACTTGGCATATTTGGGGAAGAAATACCGGATCCAGGCAATAGGGTCTTTCTCCAGTTCCATACGTCGCTTCTCGATGTCACGTTTTGACATCCAGTCTTCTACGGGAACGTCAGCGGCAAGCGCCTTGTGGTGCTCTTCCCATCGTTGGAGGGCTTTTCTGTCTTCGAGTGTCATTTCATCTGGTCTTTTATGAACGCATCAAGCAATTCGTTAAACTCCTTTGCCTTATCGAGGTCGAGCGGACGGAGCCAGTTGGTGAAACGTATGCCCACATCCACGATGTCGGCAATGCCTACGTCCTGTTCAATCTTTTTGATAGCTGATGCCAGTTTTGCGAGCGTGTCAGCCTCTGCAACAGTGGCAAATCGCTTGCCCTCTTCACGGTCATTGATATTGTTGTTTATCTCAATGATCTGGCGGTTAAGCCCAGACAGTATCTGTGCCGGCGTGATGGTGATGGACGCTTTGAGTTGTTCCCAGCCTCCATCCTTTATCCATCGGGAAACCGTCTGCCTGGTGGTACCCACCTTATCGGCAATTTCCTCCTGAGTGAAGTTCCCGTTGAGATATAGCGACTTGGCAATATCCTTTTTGTCGATGTTCTGTTTACCCATATAAATGCTATTAAAATCGGTGCAAAGTTCGTAATAAATTGGGAAAAAACGAAATGCTTAATTTATGATAGCATCCTGCACGACTATCATTGTAACTGCATGACGCTACGATAAAAACGCCATTTTGGAATGTCGGAAAAACGTGCGAAATTTGCACCAAAATTCAATCGAGATGGCAACTAAGTATTTCAACATTATCCCCGGTGAGGGAAGCGCCACACTCCTGTTGTATGGCGACATTGGCGACGGCGACAAAGTGGAGAGCGGTCGCATCGTGAGTGAACTGATAGCCCTTCAGTCCCAGTATGGTAAGATAGACGTGCGCATCAATAGCCGAGGCGGTGACGTGTTCAGCGGCATGGCCATCTACAATGCCCTGAGACAGTCGAAGAGCGACATTACTATATATATAGACGGAGTGGCAGCGAGCATTGCTGCTATCATTGCCCTGTGCGGAAAACCCCTCTACATGAGCCCATACGCTAAACTAATGCTTCATAGTGTGAGCGGTGGCACTTGGGGCAATGCCTCCGCCTTACGCCAGACTGCTGACCAGATGGAGCAGCTACAGAAAGATCTGGCTAACATGATTGCCGGACGTTGTGGCATGAAGGCTAAAGACGTTCAGGCAAAATACTTCGATGAGAAAGACCACTGGATAGATGCCCAGGAAGCAGTTGAGATGAAACTGTGTGATGGCATCTATGACATGGCAACTACCGAAGAGCAGCCTAAAACAGCAGAAGAGATCTATAACTTTTTTAATAACCGGCTCGTTTTTGAGCCACAAAATTCACAAGAAATGGCTTTAATAGATGACATCAAGGCTATCCCTTCTTTCAGTGACAAGGAGGATGTCAGTGCTATCGTAGCACACATCAGGGCGTTGGAGAACAAGGCAACGAAGGTTGACGCTCTCCAGCAGGCGAACGATGCTTACAAGACGCAGATCGCGGACTTGCAGGCGAAAGAAGCAGATGCTTTCCTGAACACGGCAGTGTCAGAGGGCAAGATCACCAAGGAGCAGATTCCCACCATGAAGAAGCTTATGATCAGTGACCGTGCAGCGGCTGAGGAACTGATCAACAGCATGAAGGTTCAGGGCGGTGCCCGCGCCGTTGACTTCATTGGCCAGGGCGGTGCCAAGAATGCCTTTGAGGGCAAGACATGGGACCAGCTTGACAAGGAGAACCGCCTTGCCGACCTGAAAGCCCAGAACAAGGAACTGTTCTGTTCGCTCTACAAAGACAAGTTCGGTGTGGACTACAAAGAGTAAGCACCAAGAAGTATAACCCTTAATTATTCAAAAAAATGGCATTAAACAAACAAGTATGGTTGAACACCATCGTCGAGAACTTCTTTCCCGACAACAGCTTTGCCACGAAGAGTATTGATGACTCCGTTTTCGTGAGCAACAAGACCGTGCACATCCCTAACGCCGGTGCCCCTTCCGGTGTAGAGATTAACCGCACTCAGAAACCTGCATCAGTGAATCAACGTACCGATCAGGATTTGACGTACGACATGGATGAGCTGACCACCAACCCCATCTACATACCGAATGTAGATACGGTGGAACTGAGCTACGACAAGCGCCAGAGCATCCTTTGGAATGACCGTATGGAACTTCAGAAGCAAGCACACCAGAACCTGCTTTACCGTTGGTTTGTAGCTGGCCAGGTTATAGAGACAGAAGGTGAGGCCATTGATGCCCATACGTCCTCGACCGCTACCGGTAAGCGAAAAGCCCTGACCAAGGACACTATTCTGAAGTTGATGACCCGCTTCAACCAGGATGACGTTCCTGCCACCGGCCGATACATTCTTCTGGACGCTGTAATGTATGCACAGCTTCTGAAGGATCTGACCGAGAAGGAACTGAGCGCATTCCTTTCATCTGCCAATGCCCAAAAGGGTATCTTAGGCAACCTGTACGGCTTTGACATCATGCAGCGCAGCCAGGTTTTGCGCCTTACATCGGGCAAAGCACTGTTGAAGTGGTCTGAGAATGCAGCAGCTACCGAGCTGGCAGCCGGTATTGCCTGGCAGGAGAATTGTGTGAGCCGTGCCCTTGGTGAAGTGAAGATGTTTGACTCTACCGACAACCCTATGTACTACGGTGACATCTATAGCTTCCTGATGCGTGTTGGCGGGAAATATCGTCGTTACGACAAGAAGGGCGTCTACGTTATTGCAGAGGCCGCAAGTGCGTAACCCTTAAAAAGAAAATCTTATGCTACCAAGAGTAAAAATTCAGTTTCTTAACGGGCTGCTTGGAACCGTCGGGGAAAGTCCCGACGGTCTCCTGGCCCTCATCTGCGGAGCCTCTGCAGCAGCAACTAAGCTGGCATTGAACAGCGTCTATGAGGTTCGCAGTATGGATGATCTTGCAGGGCTTGGCGTGACTGCGCAGAACAATGCCGTGTTGTATAAGCACGTATCGGAGTTCTATGACGAAGCAGGCAGCGGCACAAAGCTCATCCTGTACCCTGTGGCCCCGGCTACGACGGCCACTAATATCTGTGACTACACTAAGACCGCTGAGGGCTATGCTCGAGACCTGATTACCCGTCAGAACGGTGCCTTGCGCGGCATCGGTATAGCCGGTGTGAACAGCAACAGCAGCGTTGCAAGCACTAACGGCCTTGACTCTGATGTATTCACTGCATTGCCGAAAGCCCAGCAGTTGGCAGAGTGGGCAACAACTGAGCTCTATGCCCCGTTGTTCGTTGCCATCGAGGGTCGTGCCTACGATGCTTCAAAAGAGTTGAAGAACCTGAGCAGCGAGACCTACAACCGTTGCCTTGTTGCCATCGGTGATACTTTGGTGAACAGCACCGGTGCAGCCATCGGAACCTTGCTTGGCCGCATTGCCAGCATCCCCGTACAGCGCAATATCGGTCGTGTGAAGGATGGTGCCTTGTTCCCTCTGGAGATGTATGTGGGAGCCAAGAAGATTGAAGAGAGCAGCAATGCTATTGCCAGCATCTTTGACAAAGGCTATATCGTTCCTCGAAAACACGTTGGCCGTAGTGGCTACTTCTATGCCGATGACCCAATGGCGTGTGATCCAACCGATGACTATGCCCACATTGCGAGCCGTCGTGTTATAGACAAGGCATATCGCATTGCCTATGACACAATGCTGGAAGAGCTTCTTGACGAAATAGATCTGAACGAGGACGGCACCATGCAGCATGCTGTGGTGAAGAGCTGGCAGCAGACTTTGGAGAATGCCATCAATCGTAAGATGACCGCTAACGGTGAACTGAGTGCCACCAATGGCGAAGGCTGCAAGTGCTTTATCGACGAGAAGCAGAACGTGGCTTCCACCTCTAAGATTGTGGTGACGCTGAAGGTTCGTCCTCACGGCTACAGCCGCTACATTGACGTAAACTTAGGTTTCCAAGTAACATCCGCATAAAAGAAGATTAAGCTATGGTAAATACAAGAGAATATGAATGGGCCGATGTGACTGTGGTCTTGGCAGGCCGTCTTGTGACCGGTCTTCGCGGTGTAAAGTACAGTGCGAAGCAGGAGAAAGAGCTGCTGCATGCGAAGGGCAACAAACCCCACAGCATCCAACGCGGCAATAAGACCTACGACGGTGAGGTCACTCTGTTGCAAAGCGAGTATGAGGCACTAAAGCAAGCCAGTGGCGGTGACATCCTGGATGCAAGCATCGACATCGTTGCCGCTTATGGCAATCCCAGTGCCGGTGATGTGATTACGACTGACATGCTTGTTGGCGTTGAGTTCACTGAGGACAACACCGAGTGGAAGCAAGGCGACAAGTTCCAGGAGAAAACCTTGCCGTTTATCTTCATTGACAAAAAGAGCCTGTAACCCTGTGGGAGCCCACAGGGTGCAGTAGCCCTTTGAACAGTATTCAAAAATCATTCAAACAGCAGTAAAAATGAATTTGACGAAAGAACAGATAGCCGAGCTGAAAAAGAAGCACGGTGAAATCTTTGAAATCAGTGTTGAGGGTAAGAGCTGCATCGTCCGCAGGCCGAACCGTAAGGATCTCAGCTATGTGAGTGTGGTGAAAGACCCCATCAAGATGAGCGAGACTTTGCTGAAGCAACTCTGGGTTGAGGGCGACAAGGAGATCCAGGAGCAAGATGACCTATTCCTGGCAGTAATCCCGAAGATGGAAGAGGTCATCAAGGTGAAAGAGTCACAGATAAAAAAGCTTTAGCGGATGCCGATGTCCCAGGTGCCGAAGATGGCGATGTGTTGTTCCTAAACACGCTCCTGAGGTATTACATGCACATTGACCCTGACACACTAAGTGATGAAGAATGGGCGTGGACTATCCGGTATCTGATTGACATCCGCAAAGAAGAATCGAAGGCAAACAACAATGGACAGCGTACTTAAATTTCTCATTAAGTTACAGGCTGATGAGGGGAACGTTCTGGGAGTCGCCAGACGAACTTCACAACAGCTGGACGAAATATCCCGTAAAGCGGCTTCTACAGGGGCCCGCTTACGGGAAGCCTTCTCTTTCTCTGATTTCAAGGGATCCTTGATGTCCCTGCCTGGCATGGAGTTCCTGACAAATCCCTATACCCTCATCAGTGCGGGTGTGGGAGCAGTCACGGCTATTGGAGCACAGGCAGAGCAGACAAGTGTCGCATTCACAACCCTTGTGGGCAGTGAAGAAAAGGCAGCAGGGATATTGAAGGAAATCAATGACTTTGCTGCAAAGACCCCATACGGCAATCTGGATCTGACAGACAACGCCAAGACGATGCTGAACTTCGGTGTTCAGGCAGATAAGGTGAACGGCTATCTGCGCCAGTTGGGCGACATAGCAGCCGGTGACAAGAATAAACTGGGAAGTCTTTCCCTTGTATTCGGTCAGGTTGCCAGTGCCGGCAAGATGAGCGGGCAGGATCTGTTGCAGTTCATCAATGCAGGTTTCAATCCTCTGAAGGAACTGGAGAAAATGACCGGCAAGACATACGCCGAACTCCAGGACATGATGAGCAAGGGGCAGATTGGCTTTGATGCCGTTGCAGCAGCTATCAACCATGCCACCAGCGAAGGCGGTGCCTTTGCAGGTATGAGTGACAAACTGAGCCAGACGGTCAGCGGAAAATTCTCTACGTTGGTGGGCAATGTCCAACAGGCAGCCGTTGACATGTTCAACGAGATTAAGCCCATTGTCAATGACATCATGGACTTATTCTTGGCTATTGTTCCACCGATAGCCTCAGCAATCAGGGGCATCTTCTCTGTTATAGCAGGAGTCATTGGCTTTATTGTAAACTGGAAAACAGAACTTGGCTTGTTGGCGGGTGTCGTGGCTGTTGGTACCATAGCTTTCAATGCCCATGCCATAGCGATAGGAGCCGTTGCAGCAATTCAAGGTGTCGTTACCATTGCGACGAATGCGTGGACGTCAGCACAGTGGCTGTTGAATGCGGCACTGAACGCCAATCCAATAGGAATTGTGATAACAGTCATTGCAGCCCTCGTTGCAGCAGTTGTCTATTGCTGGAACAAGTTTGCCGGTTTCCGCGCCTTCATCCTTACGATGTGGAACACAATGAAAGGCTTCGGTAACATTATCAAGGAATATGTCATTGACCGCTTGAAGACGTTGCTGAGTGGCATCGGCAAAATCGGAGAGGCATTTGCTAAGCTTTTCAATGGTGACTTCAAAGGTGCATGGAGCAGTGCCGTCGATGGCGTAAAGGACATCACAGGCATCACAAGTGCAGAGAAAGCCCTGAAGTCAACTAAGCAGCTCGCTGGAGGTGTTGCCGCTGAATACGAAAAGAACTACCGCATCCAGAGCCAGAAGCAACAGCAGAAAGACACGAAGAAAGAAGCTGCTATTGCAACACCAGGCACAAAGGGCAGTTCGGAAGAGGTTGTGTTCAATGCAGCCAGTGGTGGGAAGAGTGGCAAGGGCGGAAAAGGCGGTAAGGGAAACAAGACCGCAGAAGCCTTGGCAACAGGTGGAACAAGAAACACAAGTATCACCATGAACATCAGCAAGTTCTTTGATAATATCTATGTGACAATGGCTGACAGGACAGACACGGCAGAGCTTGAACGTATCGTGCTCCAAAGCATGAACAGGGCTCTTGCCATAGCAACAAGTACAGACCGATGAAGACATCAAGGTTCATACTACAGAATATTGCCCTCAGGGCTATGGGACTCACAAAGGTTCCTCCCTATTGGCTGTTCCGTGAGAATAACTTTCACGGCATCAACACGGGCTATCTGCCATCAGGCAAGTCTTTCCCGGATAGTGATGAGTTCAATGTGGAAGATTTGAGCGATGCGGAACTGGAAGAGGTGGTCAGAACCAATGCCATCGGTGTTCCGATGGTGATGCCCCTGCGCTTCCAACTGGAAGAGTCCGGGGCCAAAGAATGGCTGTTCCCTGTGGAGCCTATGATCAGCCTGAACGGTCAGAACATTCTCGTTCGCCGTCACGTGAACAAAGGCACCATCAAGGGCAGCATCAAAGAACGGTGGACACAGGATGACTACACCGTAAGAATAGAAGGCATCCTCATGTCGCGTGATGGGAAATACCCTGATGAGGACGTGGCAACGCTAAAGAACTTCTGCGAGGCAGGACATGTGAAGGCACTGTATCCTTTGCTGGAGATCTTCGGCATCAGTCAGCTGGCGATAGAGAGCTGGGACATTCCCTTCACCACCGGACTGACAAATCAGAACTATACCATCACTGCCTACAGCGATGACATCTACAAGCTGCTGTTGAGCCGTGATGACTTAAATACATAAAACGATGTACACGATGCAGTATGACATACAGATTGGCGACTTCCGGCTGGGGATGCTTGACAAGGTGGAAATCCACAAGAGCGTTGAGCAGCTGGCAGACACTGCTATTATCACACTGCCTGCGTCGCAATATAACCAGGCACTCCAGGTTGAAGACAAGTTGAAGCGCGGTGATGGTGTCATCATCAAGTTCGGATATGAAGAGACCGGCATGGAACTGGAGTTTGACGGATGGCTTCAACGCATATCGACTGACGGCGGCAATATCAAGCTGCATTGCGAAGATGATCTTTTCCTGTTCAGGAAGGAACTCCCGAATGAGGTCTTGAAGAATGTCACTCTGGAGGCGCTGCTAAAGAAGGTTATCAACGGTTGCGGCATTGGTCTGACGCTGGACTGCACCTACAGTTGGACGTATCAGAAATTCGTCATCAACAACGCTACGGGTTTTGATGTGCTGAAAAAGGTTCAGGAAGAGTGCGGTGCAGACATATACGTGGATGACAAGCTGCATGTGCATCCCCCAGGCGAGAAGATTGGGGAGGAACGTTTCTATGACCTTGCCCTGAATGTCGAAAAGGAAGATCTTACCTACCGACGTGCTGAAGACAAGAAGGTGAAGGTGGTGGTCAAGGCCCTGATGCCTGACGGGACCGTCAAGGAAGTTGAGACCGGCAGCACTGGCGGCGAGAAGATTGAAGTCAAGTGTGCCACCTCAGATGAAGCCTCGATGAAGGCACGTGGAGAGTTGGAGGTGAAACGCCGGACCTTTGACGGCTATGAGGGTAGCATCACCGGCTGGCTGATCCCGATGTGCAAGCCTGCTGACAGCGTGACCATCAAGGATAAAGACTACCCATATAAGGATGGTACCTATTTCGTGACCTCTGTGACAACAGAGTTCGGAAAAGAAGGTGGCTCCCGGAAAATTGATTTAGGCTTTAGATTGAGCTAACGAGATATGAATGAATACAGTAAATTGAAAGACTATCTGGGCGGGATAGGCAGCAATGGTATTGCCATCACCCAAGGCATCGTAAAATCGGTGTCTGGCAATCTCTGTGAGGTGGAGATTGGGAATATCGTCATTCCTGATGTCCGGCTCAGAGCTTCAGAGCTGGATGATGATGGCGAGATGCTTGTGACCCCGAAGATAGGCAGTGCCGTGACCGTCGGCAGCCTGAGCGGGGATCTGTCTCAGCTGGTGGTTCTGCAAGTGGACCACATTGAGACCATCGTGATCAATGGCGGCAAACTTGGCGGCCTGATAAACATTGAGCAACTGACAAATAAGATAAACGACTTGGTAAACACCTTCAACAGCCATACGCATCAGGTGACGGTGTCGCATCCAGGCGGTACATTTACGACAGTAAAACCCGGTTCCTCTGCCTCATCCTTCAAGAAGGGTGACTATGAGGACGAAAAGATAAAGCACTGATATGATTGGAATGCAACTGACATGGGGCAATGAAGAGGGCAACTATTTGGAGCCTGTCATTGAGAAAGGAACACTGGCACTTGGTGACACCCTGCGACAGAACCAGGCACTGCTTCTGCTACTGCATAAGGGTGAACTGAAGGAACGCCCTGCTGTGGGGGTTGGCATCAGTGACATGCTCCTGGATAATGACCCCATCTATTGGCGTACCTCCATCAAGGAACAGCTGGAGATGGACGGCCAGAAGGTTGGAAGCGTGAAGATCATGCGTGACGGCATACAGATAGAATCAACATATTAGCATTATGGAACAGCATACGAAAGATAAAGTACAGTACGCAACGGCAGTGTTGACGCTGATCAGCGGCATAGTGATGTGTTATATCGCCTTTTTCAGGAGTAAAGAAGGTGACGTGCCAAGTGGTGCCCTTTGGTACTTTGGCCAGACGATGGTATATGCCGCCACCATCTTCGGCTTCAAACTGGTATTGGATGATTATTTTCGTAAAAACAGATAGAACATTATGAGAAAGATCAAGTACATTGCCGTGCATTGTACGGCAGGGAGCCAGAAGTCAACCGTGAATGATCTGCTGGCAGAGTTCAAGAGAAAGGGGTGGAAAGCCCCAGGTTATCACTATGTCATCACAGCCGACGGTAAAATCCATCAGCTGCTTGACACAGAGAAGGTGAGCAACGGCGTGAAAGGCTACAACAGCGTGACGGTGAACATTGCCTATACTGGTGGCATGGACGGTGTTGACAACCGCACTGATGAGCAGAAGAAATACCTGATTATCTTACTGAAGCTACTGCGCAAACGCTACCCAGATGCCGTGATACAGGGCCACAGGGACTTTAGCCCCGACCTGAATGGGAACGGCAAGATTGAGAAAAACGAGTGGATAAAGATGTGTCCGAGCTTTGACGCGAAAACCGAGTATAAAGGCATCTGACTATGAAGAAATTATTGTTCATGCTGATGGTATTGCTGACCCTTATAGGGTGCAAGACCAAGGAAAAAGTGACGGAACGGATGACAGAGACCGCCCATGTTACGGGTGAGGTGACACAGACATCATCCACGAGTTCCGACAGTCAGAGTCAGGCAATGGCTACGGCACAGACCACACAAACCACATGGAGCGACAGCGTTGTGGAAAAGACCCGCGAGCGCATTGTGACAGACTCCAGTGGGCGTGTGCTGCTACATGAGGCAGAACGCACGACAGAGCACTACAAGGGCAGGGGCAAGAGCCTCACCCATCAGCAACAGAACCGCCAGGAGAGAAACGAGGCGACCAGCCAGGGAACCGTCACCGAAACGAATGACTCAACCTATAACGGTGGGAGCCAGAACGAAGTGACAGTAGTGAAAAGAAAGACGTGGCGTTGGCTCTGGTACGTGGGAATAGTCGCAAGCCTCCTAGTGTTGGGATATATCATATTA
>CALZMK010000011.1 GCA_945788545.1 uncultured Prevotella sp. | reverse complement strand
ACTGCTTATCGATGCTTTCTCACTGTCGGTAAGCCATTTCTCTTCGTGTGTCACTCCTGCCTTTATCAGTGCGGCAAAGGCTTTGCGCTCGTCATCATTGAGCAATGCCAATGTATGGCTATCCATCACCTTATTATATATGGCAAGCATCTTGATGGCCATATCCTTCTCGGTGATTGTATCAGTGATCATCGAGTTTCTGACAACCTCAATTCTGGGATTCCATCCAAGGCGCTTCATGCAGTCTTCCTCCATTCTTCCCATCACCACAACCGAAAATGCGTCTTTTACAATCTTTTTCTGATAGGCGATGATGCGCGGGAAATGCTTTTTCCAATAGTCTTGCTTGATAATCCATGGTTCGAGTTGTCCATGTGGAGACAATACTATCCGAGCACCTTTTTTCCTCGCTTTCCTCACAAGTAGGAAATCAGAGTCGCGCCAGCAACCGTGGATATGGATTATATCCACATCGGAGCTTTTTATCACCTTTAATGCATCATGCAACGACGAGGCACTGACATTCTCAATACAACTGTCTCCCGACAGATAGTTGAGTTCTGTCATCGCTTTCGACAGGATATTGATATATTCCTCTGATATCTTGTCGGTTGCCGTGTAATAATGCAGTATTCTCATTTTGCTTATTTCATTAACGTCGGATAAAATCTTCTTTGTTGCTTCTGATGAACTTTATGTTCAAGAAAGCATTTCGCCAAACCTCAGAATACTCGATGAATGGGATTTTCCATGCCGCAATATTCTCATCGATAGCTTTCATTGCCTTCGAGGCTATCCACATCTTTATTATGTAGTTGAAGATGAGGGAAAGGCCTGCGGCTGCCGTTATCACATATAATTGCAATAATGCCGAAATGACAATGGCCGCAATGAGCAATAGCAGAGTGGCGTGAAGAAAGACTGTGTCGATGACTACGGGCAGACGATAGGAAGGTGTTCGCTGAAGATGACGTGAAGTCATGATGAAGAACAGTTTTTCGTTCATCCAACCTTTCTTGGTGGGAGCTTCACGGATGATGCGCGAATCGGGTTCCGTGGCGGTAGATGTATTTATCGGCGTGGCATATTCATTGACAAGGAAGTCGTATTCACCACGCAGATATTTCAGGTTTTGGAGAAAGCCATTATGCTTCATAAAGACATCACGACGCACGGCAAGATTTCTGCCGCAATATGCGTAAGCAGTGGAATCCTGTGCCTTTTTGAGTTGGCGAAACCATGATTTCGTGTAGTCGAGGCGCTCATAGTCGCTGGCATACTCGTCATATCGTGTTTCTCCTAATATCAATTCAGCGTTATCGCAATGTGAGGCCATTGTGGCAAGCCAGTTGTCGGACAATGGGCGACAATCTGCTGATGTAAGTATCATCCATTGATACTTGGCAGCTTTTACTCCGATGGTAATCGATAGTTTGCGGCGACTGAGATAATGACTTGTGTCGGGAATAAATGTGGTGTAAAGATTGGAATACTGGGATTTCAGTCGCTTCAATACATCTTCTGTCTCGTCGCTTGACGACTCGTCAACCACAATCACCTCAAATTTACCTGAATACTTTTGTTCGAGGAATGCAGACAGATTCCTCTCTATCTCCATCGCATTGTTGTGGACGGGGATAATGATTGAAAATCCGGGCATTTGCTTGTCTCCGCCTGAATTTCCGTTTGATGATGATGACTCCGAATCAAAATCGGGTCGTCTAAAAAGAACATTACAGAATGGGGTGGCCACTGCTATGAGCAGGAGCACACCACATACTGTAATTGTTAGTGTGTCGAATATTAGCATACAAAATTAATTATAATGCGCGCAAGTCCTCGGTGGTATAACCCACGGGCAGAGGACGGCAGTTGTATTGCGAAGCCATAATCTCGCCATAAGCGCCGGCTGAGCGCATGGCGATGAGGTCACCGCGTTTTGTAGCGTTGAGAGGCACTTGCTTGCCAAACACGTCGCTCGACTCGCAAATAGGACCAACAACATCGTATTCCTCAACAGGAGCGTCACTCGAAAGATTGTCTATCTTGTGATATGCCTGATAGAGGGCAGGACGGATGAGATCGGTCATACCGGCATCAACAATGACAAATTTCTTCACCGAACCCTGTTTTACATACAATGTGCGGGTGATGAGCGAACCGCATTGACATACTACCGCACGACCGAGTTCGAAGTGGAGTGTTTGTCCAGAGCGCAGTTTGAGATGGCGTGCATATGTGTCGAAATATGACTTGAAGTCGGGCACCGGCACGCGGTCGGGATGCTCGTAGTCAACACCAAGTCCGCCACCAACATTGATGTTCTCGGGAATGATATGGCGAATCTCGAGTTTGTCTTGCAATTCGTTGATACGGTTGCACAAAGCCTTGAAGTCGCTCATGTCAAGTATCTGAGAACCAATGTGGAAATGTAATCCCACAAACTTCACATTCTTCATCTCGGCTGCCTTTTCGATCACAGGCACCATGTCTTCCATGGCAATGCCGAATTTGTTTTCCGCCAAACCGGTAGTGATATTGGCATGTGTGTGAGCGCCTACATTGGGATTGATGCGGAAAGCCACTCTTGCCACCTTGTTCTTGGCAGCAGCCAGTTCGTTGATAACATCAAGTTCGGCAAGACTCTCCACATTGAAGCAGAAGATATCCTTGTCGAGACCGAGATTTATCTCCCAATCGCTCTTTCCTACACCCGCATACACGATTCCTTCGCTTGGGAATCCCGCCTTGCAAGCAGCCTCTATCTCACCACCGCTCACACAGTCGGCACCGAGTCCGGCCTCGCGGATAATAGCTAACAACTTAGGATTGGCATTAGCCTTAACGGCATAGTGAACCTTGAATCCTTCGTGCTTTCCTGCTTCCTCGTTGATAGTGCGCAATGTGGTGCGCAGCAAGTCGGTGTCGTAGTAGTAGAACGGCGTTCTAATTTTTTCAAACTGTCCTATTAAGTTGTGCATGTGTCTATCTTTAATATTTTAATTCTTTAATATTTTAATTCTTATTGAACAACGTGTCGCTGAGGCTCTGCAGAGCGCGCTTCTTGTCGGCTTCCTTGATAAGGAACGAGATGTTATAGTTGCTGCCGCCGTATGAAATCATTCTCACGGGGATATTCTTCATAGCCTCGGTGGCAAGAGTCTCAAATCCAACATTGCTCCAGTCGAGATCACCCACAACACAAATGATACACATGTCGTTGTCAACAGTTACTGTACCGTATTTCTTGAGTTCGTTGACAATCTCGTCGAGATGACTATTGTTGTCGATACTCATTGACACGCCTACCTCAGATGTGCACACCATGTCGATGGCTGTCTGATAGCTTTCGAAAATCTCGAATACCTTGCGCAGGAAACCAGTGGCGAGCAACATTCGGCTGCTCTTGATCTTGATGGCGGTGATATTGTCCTTGGCAGCCACAGCCTTGATCTTGCCAAACTCAGTATTGTTGCTGATGGTTGTGCCCTCTGCCTCGGGATCCATTGTGTTGAGAAGTCTTACGGGAATACCGGCAAACTTGGCAGGCTGAACACATGTGGGGTGAAGAATCTTGGCACCGAAATATGCCAACTCGGCAGCTTCCTCGAAGTGGAGCTGATGAACTGGTTCGGTCTTGTCAACCACACGCGGGTCGTTGTTGTGCATACCGTCGATGTCGGTCCATATCTGGATTTCGTCGGCGTTGATGGCGGCACCAATCAGTGAGGCAGTATAGTCGCTACCTCCACGCTGCAAGTTGTCGATCTCGCCATAGGCGTTGCGACAGATGAATCCCTGAGTGATATAAACCTGTGCGCCTTCCTTGTCCTTGAGAATACCTGAAAGTTTCTCGCGGATATACGAAGAATCGGGTTCGGCGTTCTTGTCGGTGCGCATGAAGTCGAGTGCCGACAGCAGACAAGAATTGATGCCCTGCTCCTGCATGTAGTTCTGAATCATGTTAGTGCTCATGATTTCTCCCTGAGCCACGATGCTCTTCTCCTCGAAGCTGGTGAAGAGTTCCTTGGTGAAAGAGCGCAGATAGTTGAACACGCCAATAAGGAAATTGCGAGTGTTCTCTTTCCATTCGTCAGTAGAGTAGAGTTCCTCCACATGACGCATGTATTTCTGCTCAAGTTTGTTGATTACCTCATTTGCTCCTTCAGGATTTTTCTTATAGAGATAATCCGAGATTTCAACAAGCGAGTTAGTTGTTCCCGACATAGCCGAGAATACGACAAGCACCGGCTGACCGGATGCAGTCACGAGTTTGGTCACTTCCTTCATTCTCTGAGGAGTGCCGACGGACGTGCCGCCGAATTTCATTACCTTCATATTTCTATTTCCTTTTTTTTAATTATCCGTATTATCTGTTGAATCGTCAAAATTCATGCTGATTTTGTTGTAGTCGTCCGTTATCTCTTCCAGAGCGCCGTCGGCACATCGATACACTATTCCCGGATACTTGTCGAGCAGCGGGATATTGTGAGTGCTCATTACTACTGCCGTTCCTGTTTGTGATATCTCCTTCAGCATGCGGATGATATTCTCAGCCGTTTCGGGGTCGAGATTACCTGTGGGTTCATCGGCGATGATAACTTTCGGTTTGTTGAGTATTGCCCTTGCGATGGCTATTCGCTGCTGCTCGCCGCCCGAGAGTTCGTGTGGCATCTTGTCGGCCTTGTCATCAAGTCCTACGTCATTCAGCACCTCGTGTATTCTCTTGTCTATCTCCTGCTTGTCCTTCCATCCTGTTGCCTTGAGCACAAAGCGCAGGTTTTTGTAAACTGTTCTGTCGCCCAGCAACTGGAAGTCCTGGAAGATAATACCCATCTGTCGGCGAAGAGCGGGAACATGCTTTCTTTTGAGTTTCAGTAAACTATGATTGAGCACGATAGCCTCATCAGCTTCGTCAACGTCAAGTTCGAAGTACAGAGTCTTCAGCAGTGAACTCTTTCCCGAGCCTACTCTTCCGATAACATATATGAACTCCCCCTCGTCAACATGAAAGTTCACGTTGGCAAGAACAGGTTTGTCGCCCGTCTGGAAGACATTGACATTCTTATAGCTTATCAGCATATTATCTTTGATTATTCAATTAATGCTTATGCCAATTAGGATCGTGCCTTACCTGCAGTTCCTTGGCGAGATCTTCGATGCGAAGTCCCTTGCTGGTGAGCAGCACGATGAGATGATAGATCATGTCGGCACCTTCATAGATCAAGCGGCCGTTAGTGCCGTTGCATGCCTCGATGACAGCTTCGAGAGCCTCTTCGCCCACTTTCTGTGCCATGCGGTTGATGCCATCCTTGAACAACGATGTTGTGTAGCTGCCTTCAGGCATTTCTTCATGACGCGTGTTGATGAAATCCTGCAGATAGGTGAGGAAGAGTAGGGGATTAACCTCGTTTTTCTCGCCCCAGCAAGTGTCGGTTCCCTTGTGGCATGTCGGTCCTGTAGGATTAACCTTCACGAGCAATGTGTCGTTGTCGCAGTCAACCATGATGTCAACAAGTTCGAGGAAATTGCCCGATGTTTCTCCCTTTGTCCACAGACACTGACGCGAGCGACTGAAGAAAGTCACCTTACCGGTATGGGTAGTTTTTTCGTATGCCTCTTTGTTCATATAACCGAGCATCAGCACAGTCTTAGTCTTTGCGTCCTGAATGATAGCGGGAACAAGTCCGCCCATTTTTTCGAAATCGATTTCCATATATTTAATTCTTTAATCCTTTAATTTTTTAATATTTTATATGCCAAAGGAACTTTAATCCTTTAATTTTTAAATTCTTTAATTTCGCGAAGCGATTAGATTTCGCGAAGCGACATCAGAGTCTCACGTTCACTCCTTCCTCGTCGAGATAGAGTTTGAGTTCCTGGATGGGAATCTCGCCGAAATGGAACACGCTTGCTGCCAAAGCGGCATCGGCATGACCTTTGGTGAAGGCTTCGAGGAAATGCTCCTTTTTACCAGCACCGCCACTGGCGATAATTGGTATCGAAAGCTCTACGGCAAGTCTTGCCAAGGCTTCGTTGGCGTATCCATCTTTCACTCCGTCATGATCCATACTGGTGAAGAGAATCTCTCCGGCACCGCGCTCTTGTGCTTCGCGAGCCCATTCAAAGAGTTGGCGCTCAGTGCGCTCGCGTCCGCCTTTGAGATAGCAATGCCATCCGTCGGGATCTTGGCGCGCGTCGATTGCACATACGCATACCTGCGAACCGAATCTATTGGCTATCTCGGTGATGAGTTCCGGTCGGCGCAATGCCGCACTGTTGATGCTCACCTTGTCGGCACCGGCATATAGCAGTCGCTCAACATCTGCGAGTTCGTTGATTCCGCCTCCAACAGTGAACGGAATATTTATCTCGGCAGCCACACGAGTCACCATTTCGGTGAATGTCTTTCTGCCCTCAAAACTGGCGGTTATGTCGAGGAACACCAGTTCATCGGCACCAGCATCGCTGTATGCCTTACCGAGTTCCACTGGGTCGCCGGCATGACGCAGATTGACGAAATTTGTTCCTTTTACGGTTTCTCCGTCTTTCACGTCGAGGCATGGTATGATTCTCTTTGCCAATCCGTTACGCCTTGCCCATGCAACAATTTGTTGAAGGTCTATTTTGCCCTCATATATCGACTTTCCGAATACCACCGACGGTACTCCATTGCGATTAAGGTCGTAGATATCCTGTTCTGACGAAACACCTCCGCTGGCAATGAGATTGAGTTGCGGATACTTCTTCATGATGTCGGCATAGAGCTGCGTGGCTGGTCCGCTGAGCATTCCGTCCTTGGAAATCTCGGTGCAGAGCACATTCTTTACACCTCTTTCTATATAATACGCGAGGAAAGGCAGCAGATCCTGAGTAGAATCCTCTTTCCATCCGTTGATGGATATCTTTCCGTTTCTTACGTCGGCTCCAAGGATAATCCTGTCGGCACCATATTTGTCGAGCCATCCGGCAAACAATTCCGGTTGGGAGATTGCCACCGAACCGATAGTCACCATGTGCGCTCCGTTGTCGAATGCCGCCTGAATATCCTCATCGGTCTTGATGCCACCACCGAAATCCACCACGAGTGATGTTGCCTCGGTGATTCTTCTGAGCACGTCAACATTCACGATATGCTTTGACTTTGCCCCGTCGAGATCGACAATATGAAGACGCTTGAAACCGGTTTTCTCGAAATGTCTTGCCATTTCCACCGGGTCGTCGGCATATACGGTCTTGGTGGCATAGTCGCCTTTGGTCAGACGCACGCACTTTCCGTCAATAATATCTATGGCAGGTATAAGTTCTATCATACGTTTTCGATGTCTATGAAGTTCTGAATGATTTTTGCCCCAACTTTGCCGCTTTTCTCGGGATGAAACTGCGCAGCATAGAAATTATCCTTGTGCAGACAAGCGCTGTAGGGCTGAATATAGTCGGCCGTGGCAATAGTGGCATCACATAGTGGAACATAGAAGCTATGCACGAAATACACATAGTCGCCTTCTTCAATGCCTTTCATCAGCGGCGACGACAAGTCGGTAATCCTGTTCCATCCCATTGCCGGTATTTTGTCCTCATGTCGCTTGGCAACGAATTTGCGCACATCGGCATCAAACACACCGATGCAATCAGTGTTTCCCTCCTCGGAATGGCGGCAGAGCAGTTGCTGACCGACACATATTCCGAATACCGGTTGGCGGAGATTGCGTATCACCTCGTCGAGTCGTCGCTCCTTAAGATATTGCATGGCTCCGCGTGCTTCACCCTGTCCGGGGAAGATCACCCTGTCGGCAGCCATCAGTCTTTCGGGCGAGTCGGTCAAGTCGGGTTCAATGCCCAATCGTCTGAGTGCATTGACCACCGAATAAACATTGCCGGCGTTGTATTTTACAATAGCTACGTTCATAATCCAAATTATATATTGGCAAAGAATTCCTAATCCCTAATTCCTAACTAAAAATTATGGTCTTGTTGTGATAAGTGAGGATTTTTCTCTCGATATGCTTTTTTACGGCACGCGAAAGAACAATCTTCTCAAGGTCACGGCCTTTGAGCACAAGACTCTCGGGATTGTCCTTGTGAGTGATTCTCACCACATCCTGCTCGATAATCGGTCCTGCGTCGAGTTCGGCAGTCACATAGTGGCTTGTGGCACCGATGATCTTCACACCGCGCTCCCAAGCCTGATGATAAGGTTTGGCACCGATGAATGCCGGAAGGAACGAGTGGTGGATATTGATGATATGGTTGGGATAAGAGGCAATCATGTCATCGGAGATAATCTGCATATATCTCGCCAAGACGATGAATGTGATTTTCTCTTTCTTCAGCAATTCCATTTCCTGCTGCTCCACTTCGGCCTTGTTGGAGTGGTCTTTCTTGATTGACCACACATAGTAAGGAATGTCAAACTGCTCGGCCACATATCTCAGGTCTTCGTGATTGCTGACGATACATGGGATATCCACGTTGAATTCCCCTGCCTTGTATCTTGCGAGCAAGTCGTAGAGACAGTGACTCATCTTGCTGACGAAGATAGCCATGCGAGGTTTGACATCATTGAAATATAAGTTGGCTGTCATCTCGTATCTCTGGGCATAGAGCGTGTCGATGTATTCCTTGATCTTTTCCCTTGGAATGAGGAACTTGTCGAGTTCCCATTCAATTCTCATAAAAAACACGCCGTCCTCGCGGTCAACATATTGGTCGAGATAGACAATGTTGCCCAGATTATCGGTTATGAATTTGGTTATCTCCGTGATGATACCCTGTTGGTCAGGGCAGTGCAGCAGAAGTATTGCCGTTGGTTTCATTCTTTCTATACTTTATATTAAATATGTAAATTACAAATCTTCTTCCTCTTCAGGAGTTTTGAGTATGATGCTCGTGGCTCCGATGGTGAAGAGTGTTCCGTTTTCTATCACGCGTCGTTCCCTGTCGCCCAATATTTGGTTATCGACAAAAGTGCCGGTGTAGCTCGGACCGTCCCTCAATATGTATTTCAGTTTGCCCTTTTTGTCGCGGCTCACGGTGATAGTGCAATGGTTGATGTCGATACTCGGATCATTGGTTTCGATGGGAGTATTTGTCTTGCTGCCCTTCATGTATCTGCCGATGATATTGTCGCCCATCTTCAGCGGTATCACCTGCTTGTAGTGGAACACATTCTCGATGACAACAATCGAACCGACACCGTTGGCATTGGCGTTTTCGTCGGGATTTTCCTCCTTCTGTGTCGCCTTGAGTTTGGAGGTTCCTATACGAATGCCAAACTGCTTTCCACATTCATGACATTCGAATACGAGCGACTGTCCTTCGGTATATCTCGTTTCGTCGAATGTGATGTAATTATCACATTTGGGGCATCTTACTCTTTTCACTTTCGTAATCCCTTCTATCTTAATTATCTACTTTTATTTTTTCAGTATCCATGCCTGAGCGAACTCGTCGTTAGAGCGAATTTGCTGCAAGTCATTGTATGCATCGTTTTCCGACAAATAGTTGCCGTAGATCACTCTCACCATTTTGTTGTTGACCATCGTGTAGGCTTTGTCGAATCCCTTCTTGTGCAATTCCTCAACATATCTCTCGGCGTTTTTCTGCGGAATGCAGCTTGCCAATACGATGCAGAACGTGTCGGCTTTCACCTTCGGTTGGATTGCGCTGTCAGTGGTCTTAACGATATTCTTGACGGAATCCTTCACTATGTACTTGATAGAATCCTTCACGATATCCTTCACCGAATCCTTCGTCACGACTTTATCTGCTACTTTTGTGCTCGTCTTGACTTCGCTGATATTTATTTTGTTCATCTGCGAGTCTTTGGGCATGAGTTTGCTGAAGAACGACGTACCATTGAAGTCGCCGATATTCACATTCTTGAATCCGGGATGGGATATTGGCAGGAACACCAACATCAGTACGATGGCTGCCGCAGCGGCAATACCAGCGTTTCTCAACCATGACACTTTGATGCAGATAGTCTTTTCAGCCTCTTCCTCCTCGATGCTTTCATCACTGGCATTGCCGTCAGATGTCTGGGCGCTTTCCGCCAACTGATCGAAAATCTTGGTTGTGAGCGGAACAACTGTAGCGTTTTGTGGCTTCCTGACATTTTCACTCGTTTCCTCGGCCACTTCCGCTGCGAGCGGCGGCATCTCGAAAGAGCTCAATCCGTAAAGCCCCGGAGTGAGTATTCCCGCCTCGCAAGGAGTGAAAACGATATTTCCGTCTTCATTCACTTCGAGCATACCGATGTCCGTCATCTCGTAATATCCGTCGTTGCCCAATCGCTGACGCAATTCCTCTACTTCTCCCTCAATCCTGCGCAAGGCTTCGGGATAACTTATGTCGTAAGCTTCAACATACGACTGCACCAAAAGAGAATCGTTGATCTTGAGCAGGGGATTAAACCCGAGTGTGCGCAACGGGGGCAGGAACACATCGTCGGACTCATCATATCGAGCCTCTACATGATGTGCTGTAAACCCTCCAAGACCGGGAACAATTACGCAGTCGTTGTCGAGCAATAGTATTTCTATATGTCTCTCTAATTCAATCACGACTGCAAAATTACTGCAATTATCTGAAAAAACCAAATAATTTTAGGCTAAAATGAGTAAAAAAGGCAAAAAGCTTTCATTATTCCAATAAAATTGCTTACTTTTGCACCAAAATTTGAAAATAAAAGGAAAATTATGGAATATATTAAAACAGAAATCGATGGTGTTTGGATTATCCAACCGAAGGTGTTCAACGATGCTCGCGGATATTTCTTCGAGGCATGGAAGAAGGAAGAATTCGAGCAGCATGTGGGTCGAGTTGACTTCATCCAAGACAATGAGTCGAAGTCATCTTATGGTGTTCTTCGTGGATTGCATTATCAGAAGGGCGATAGTTCCCAGGCAAAACTGGTAAGGGTGATCAAGGGACGAGTAGTTGACGTGGCTGTAGATATCAGGCGCAACAGTCCTACATTCGGCAAATATGTCATGGTGGAACTGAGCGACGAAAACAAGCGCCAGTTCTTCATTCCGCGCGGATTTGCCCATGGATTCCTCGTACTGAGTGATGAAGCCGTATTTACTTATAAGGTTGACAATCCCTATGCGCCACAGTCGGAGGCAAGTATTCGTTACGACGATCCCGACATTGCCATCAATTGGCCTATCGACGCCAAGGATATCCTCACCAGCGCAAAGGACCTCAACGCCCTCTCGCTCAAGGATGCTGAATTGTTTTAATCAACTATGTTGATTAATTCTTAATTCTTAATTTTTAATTCTTAATTTATAAGTAGAATGAACATAGCAATCGTAGGAACTGGATATGTGGGACTTGTGTCGGGAACATGTTTTGCCGACACTGGTGCCAACGTCACTTGTATTGATGTTGACGAAAAGAAGATAGAGCGTCTTAATAACGGAGATATTCCTATCTACGAACCGGGACTTGACGAACTGGTAGTGAAGAATGTGAAGGCTGGCCGATTGAAGTTTTCGTCGGATTTGGCTTCCGTGTTGAATGACCAGGAAATAGTGTTCTCGGCTGTAGGAACTCCACCCGACGAGGACGGCAGTGCCGACTTGAAGTATGTGCTTCAGGTGGCAAAGACCATCGGCGAGAATCTCAACCGCTATCTTGTTGTGGTGACCAAGAGCACTGTGCCCGTGGGAACAGCACGCAAGGTGCGCGAAACAATCCAGGCAGAGCTCGACAAGCGAGGTGTGGATATTCCATTCGATGTGGCAAGTAATCCCGAATTCCTCAAAGAAGGTAATGCCATCAAGGATTTCATGTCGCCCGACCGAGTTGTTGTCGGTGTGGAAAGCGAAAAGGCGAAGAAGACGCTCACAAAGCTCTACAAACCATTCCTTATCAACAATTTCCGTGTTATCTTTATGGATATTCCTTCGGCCGAGATGACAAAATATGCCGCAAACTCGATGCTTGCCACTCGTATCTCATTCATGAACGACATCGCCAATCTGTGCGAACTTGTCGGAGCGGATGTGAATATGGTGCGCCAAGGTATCGGTGCCGACACTCGTATTGGCCGCAAGTTCCTTTATGCCGGATGCGGGTATGGCGGTTCGTGTTTCCCCAAGGATGTCAAGGCTCTCATCAAGACTGCCGACAAGGCTGGATATTCGATGGAAGTGCTCAAGGCCGTGGAACGCGTTAACGAGCGTCAGAAACATGTTTTGTTTGAAAAATTAGTAAAGGCATACGATGGCGCGGATAATCTCAAGGGCAAGACAATTGCCTTGTGGGGATTGTCGTTCAAACCCGAGACCGACGATATGCGCGAGAGCACGGCACTGGTGATTATCGACAGTTTGCTGAAGGCTGGATGTAATATCCGTGCCTATGATCCTGTGGCTATGGACGAATGCAAGAGACGTCTGCCCGATGCCCCCATCACCTATTGTCGCGACATGTATGACGCGGTGCTCGATGCCGACGCAATGCTGCTGCTGACCGAGTGGAAGGAATTCCGCCTGCCCACATGGGCAGTTATCCGCAAGGAGATGGTCAGGCCGCTTGTCATCGATGGACGTAACATATTTGATATAGAGGAACTTGAAGAGAATGGCTTCGAGTATCACTGCATAGGCAAGTGACAATATATCAACAGTAGTTTTGAATAATAGATTTATTAATGAGTATAAGACTTATTATTATATTGGCAATGTCAATTGGTGTCCTCAGCAGCTGCCGTCAGAAAGACGAGAAGACTGCAGTGCAGACTGAGGACACCAATGCCAAAGCCTCGCTTCAGGGAGTGTGGATAGATAGCGACACGCAGGAAGTGAACTTCCGCGCCAAGGGCGACACTATCTATTATCCCGACTCTATCTCTCAGCCGGCATATTTCAAGATTGTCGGTGATACTATTATCATTGGAGAGAACAGACAAAAATATGCGATTGTAAAACATTCGGATAACATTTTTTGGTTTAAGAATTCCAACGAGGACATTGTCAAACTGCAGAAGAGCGACAATCCCGACGACTTGAAATTGTTTGAGAGTCAAAAGCCGAAGATTCTCACTTATACCGATGTTGTGAAGCGCGACACTGTGGTGAACTACGACAACCAGCGCTATCATTGCTATGTTGCCATCAATCCCACGCGTTATAAGGTGCATCGCGCCACATATAACGAGGATGGGGTAGAGGTGGACAATGTTTATTACGACAACATTGTGCATCTCAGTGTATATAAAGGAGCAGAGTGTCTTTATTCGAGAGACCTGCGCAAGGAAATGTTCAAGGGCAAGGTGCCAGCGCAATTCCTTGCTCAGTCAATCCTGTCGAATATGGAATTCAGCAAGGTGGATTCCAAGGGTTTTCATTTCGACACTACAGTGTGCATTCCCGACGGAGCCAGCTGTTATATGTTTGACGTGACCATTGGATTTGGAGGCAAGTCTGTCATCCAACTCCTTGAGTATTGATCTTTTCCAAATAAAACACAGAGATACAGAGTC
>CALZMK010000010.1 GCA_945788545.1 uncultured Prevotella sp. | reverse complement strand
GGGCACCCGAACCGAGTACGAGCACCTTAGTCAGTTTCTTTTTCATATTTCTTTTCTTGGTTGTTGTTGTTTCTTAACGTATATTCCGTGCAAAGTTACATCATATTTCTATAAATCCAATATGTTTAGCATGAATATTAAGTTTTTTTGTGATAAGATGCATATTTATTATTTGCTAATTCATTTTCTTTCCTTAACTTTGCACCGAAAAATAATATAACCTAATTATTATCTGATTATGAAGAAACTACTGATTACCTCAGTGCTGATGGTGGCGTCTGTGTTTGCCGCCAATGCAGAAAACCTGAAAGTAACATCGCCCGACGGACGACTCATTGTCAACCTCAACGACAAGGGAGGCATAGTGACCTATGACGTCACTTACGACGGACAGGAGGCCGTCAAACCGTCGCGCTTGGGACTCATCACCAATGTGGGCGATTTCTCCCGTGGACTCTCCTTCAAGACATCAACCACCCGCCAAGTGAGCGACAGTTACAGCATCCGCAACATCAAGGCGCGCAACGTGGAATATCGTGCCAACGAACTCAATGCCACCTACACCGACAAGCAGAATCGCGAGATAACAGTGACGTTCCGCGTGTCGGACAACAACATCGCCTTCCGCTACTCCATGCCCCAATGGGGCGAGACGGCAAGCATTATTATCAAGGAAGAGGCAACGTCATTCGCCTTCCCCGACGGCACCACCTCTTTTATATGTCCTCAGTCAAGTCCAATGGTGGGATGGATGCGCACCAAACCGAGTTATGAGGAAGAATACAAACCCGACGCTCCGCTCACCGACAAGTCGGCGTATGGCGAGGGGTACACATTCCCGTGCCTGTTTAAAGTGGGAAATGAGAAATTAGAAGCGGGGAATTATTGGGTTCTCATCTCTGAGACTGGCGTAGACGGCAAGTATGTGGGCAGTCATCTGAGCGATTATTCTGCCGATAATGGCTATCGCATCGCCTTCCCCATGCCGGGCGAAGCCAACGGGCACGGCACTACGGATGCGGCTCTCGCACTGCCCGGAGCAACCCCTTGGCGCACTATCACGGTGGGCAGCGACCTCCGTCCTATTGTCGAGACCACCATCTCTACAGATGTGGTCGAGCAGAAATACGCCCCCTCCATCGACTATCGCCCGGGACGCTACACATGGAGTTGGCTGATATGGCAGGACACATCCATCAACTATGCCGACCAGGTGAAGTTCATCGACCTCGCCTCTGCGATGGGATATGAATACGTGCTTGTGGATAACTGGTGGGACACGCAGATCGGTCGCGACAAGATTGTCGAACTCAGCAAGTATGCCCAGGGCAAGGGCGTCAGTCTGATGCTATGGTATAACAGCAACGGCGCATGGAGCGACGCTCCGCAGACTCCCAAGCAGTGCATGAACACCACCCTCGCCCGCCGCAAGGAGATGGCTTGGCTGAAGAGTATCGGTGTGAAGGGCATCAAGGTGGATTTCTTTGCCGGCGACAAGCAGCACACCATGCAACTCTACGAGGACATCCTCACGGATGCCAACGACTTCGGCATTCAGGTGATTTTCCATGGTTGCACACTGCCCCGCGGATGGGAAAGGATGTATCCCAACTACGTGGCGAGCGAGGCTGTGCTTGCATCCGAGAACACCTTCTTCAACGAGCATCATGCCATACAGGAGGGCTTTGAGCTCACCATGCACCCCTTCTGCCGCAATGCCGTGGCGTCGATGGACTGGGGAGGCACGATAATGAACCGCTATATGTCGCCCGACAACAAGAGTCGCCATCGTCGCTACACCTCCGACATCTTCGAGATGGCTGCCGCCATAGTCATTCAAACCAGTGTGCAGTGCATCGCCATACAACCGAACAACCTCACCGACCTGCCACAGATGGAACTCGACTTCCTGCGCGAGGTGCCCACATCATGGGATGAAACCCGATTCATCGACGGTTATCCGGGCAAATACATCGTCATGGCTCGCCGCAGTGGTGACAGATGGTATGTCGTGGGCCTCAATGCCACCAAGGAACCCTTAAAGCTCGACATCAACATCCCGATGTTTGCCGATACTACCGCAGCTTATTACTACGACAAACCATCTAAGAAGAGTCTGTGGCCTGAGTCTATCCTCGGCAAAATAAAGGTTGACGCCAAAGGCAAGACAAAGATTACTATCCAGCCCAACGGTGGAATAATTATTAAATAAATTACGTCGATGGAATCGAGGTTTTTTATCATAATATGCACGATGATTAGTCTTGTCATTAATGCCAATGGCAAGATTGATCATCGCGCATTTATGTATGATCACCTCGGAATTGCCGACGGACTCAGCAGTCAAAGAGTATATTCGATTGAGGAGGACAAATACGGAGGAATGTGGATTGGCATCAAGAATGGAGTGGCAAGATATAACGGTCGCACCTTGACAAACTACACCCTTGGCGAGGCAAACAAAAGAAGCGACACGGGAGGAATGGTAATCAAGATAACGAAAGATTACGAAGATAATATTCTTGCATACAACAATAAAGGTGAATTATTCAAGTATGCCGAATATCTCGACCGTTTCGTCCCGATAGCCCAACACTTCACTAAAAGATTCAATGAAATTAATAAAAACGGCGGTAGTCTCATACTGCAAAATGTAGTTGTCGATAAAGAGAATAACCTGTGGGCATCTACGAGCAAGGGCGTTTTCCTCGTTTCTAACGATAGGAAAAACATAAAACACTATTTCGGCAAACTAAATGTAAATCGTTCGATTATTACCGGTCAACACCTTATTATATGTACTACTTCAGGAGCGTTGCTTATTGATAGAAATACAAGGAAAGTCCTGCGCACCTTGTTTAATGGAAATACCGAGACTGCTTTTATCGACTCTCAATACAATCGTTTATGGCTTGGCACATTCAACAAGGGAGCTGTAATCATCGACATGAAAACATGGAAGAGGGTGGCTGCAGAGATGGAAAGCCTTCTGCCCCATACCCCTATTAGAGCAATAGAGGTGCTAAACGACACGACGATATTGCTGGGAATCGATGGAAACGGAGTATATATAGCCCATAGAAATGGCAATGACGCTCGTCTGCTATGGAATGATGAGGAAACAACTGACAATGTCATTCACGGCAATGGCATTTATGATATCTTGCGCGACAAACGAGACAACATCTGGATAGGAAGCTATACAGGCGGTATTGACGTCGCATATCCCACCGGCAGTGTGATGACTTCCTTTGAACACAAGCAGGGTGTTGACCAGTCGTTGATGAACAATGGTGTGAATGACGTATTGGAAGTAGGCCACAATCTGTATTTCGCCACAGATGGAGGCATCAGCATACTAAACCAGATAACCAAGCATTGGACTCACACTCTCGTTGGGAAGGTTGTCTTGACACTTTTCAATACCGGCGACGGTATACTTGCCGGAACATATGGTAACGGAGTATTTCGTCTCGGTCCTGATGGCGGAAGCCAACAAATATACTCCACCTCCAACGGGATACTTGACACCGACTATATCTTCAGTGTTCATCGCGACCCTCGTGGAAATATCTGGATAGGATGTCTCGACGGAGCAATGGTGCAGATTGATGGTAACAAGACACACAAATATGACATCATGACTGTCGAGAGTATCTCTGATGCTCCTGACGGTAAGATTGCTGTATGCACCGCCACCGGATTCTATATTATCGACCCTATTACTCACACCTCAACGCATTACCTCGGTTTTGAGGAATGTATGAACAAGGACATCAACAACTACATTCGCTCCATTCTCTTCAACAAGGACGGGACGGTATGGCTTGCCACCGATGGCGGGGGTATATATCTCTATAATCTAAAAACACGCAAGCGACATGTCCTGACGACAAATAATGGTTTGCCATCTAATAGCATTAGTGCCCTTAGCTTCGATGAAATGGGCAGAATTATTGTTGGTTCGGATACTGGACTCGCCATTGTATATCCCAAGTCAATGGAAGTTATTAACATCAACTTCATAAAAATGGTGAACCGCGAATACAATCGTGCGTCAATGGGGAATACACAAACCGGGCGAATTATCTTCGGCAGTAACAGTGGGGCGATAAGCATTGCGCCCGCACTTATCAACAAGCTCGATTATGATGCAAAACTAAGATTTTCGAACATCACAATAAACTCAGAAAGGGAAATAGACGACGAGAAGATTGCCTCGCTTTACAAGTCACTCGAAGAGGGAAAGGTGAAACTCAACTATGCCTACAATTCATTCAGCGTGTCATTTGAGAGTATATGCTACCAATACCACAATGACATCAACTTCCAATATATCCTTGAGGGATTCAATGACACGTGGAGCCCACCATCGGATAATTCAACAGTGCAATTCACTAATCTGCCAGCAGGTAGATACCTACTAAAGGTGAAGGCGGTAAGCCGGAATAACAAGAAAGTGCTCGACGAGAAAAACATTGAAATCATCGTGGGCCAGCCTTGGTGGAACTCTGTATGGGCATGGATGGTGTATCTATCGACGATATGCGTTATTCTGTATCTGACAATAAAAAACTATAACGGCAAATTAGAAAGAAAGTATTTCAACGAGAAGATTGACTTCTTCGTGCATGCGGCTCATGACATCCGCACACCGCTCAGTCTTGTCCTTGCACCACTTTCGAACATCGCCGAAGACAAACAACTGAGCGAGAAAAGTCGCAAATGTCTTAACATCGCAATGAGTAATGGAGACAAACTGTCAAATATGATTAGTGAACTGCTTGATTTCCAAAAGGCCGACGTGGTGAATAACCCGATGAAACCGGTAGAAGTGAGGGTTATCACCGTTCTCGAAGGCATTATCGACAAGTTCTGCATGATGGCAAAGGACAAACATATCTCAATTGGAATATCAGAATGTCCCAGTGACATTATTATTAGTCTCGACTACAAACTCGGGGCAAAACTGTTTGACAACCTACTGTCCAACGCCATAAAATACACTCCCGAAGGAGGTTGTATCACCCTGAGGGCTTACATCGACAGGGGGAAGGTAAAGATTGATGTTAAGGATAACGGTATCGGTATTCCCAAAGCCGACCAAAAGAAATTATTCAATCACTACTTCAGAGCGGAGAATGCAGTAAAAACGAACAATAACGGAACAGGATTAGGATTGATGCTTGCCCGCAGGATAACATCATTGCACAATGGTGAACTCACATTCAAAAGCGAGGAGGGCAAGGGTTCTACATTTACTATATCTCTGCCTCTGGTGAGAAGGGAACTGACCGAGATAAAGACAGAGGTTCAGGAAGAAAAGGTCATCTCATCTGACATCATCCTCTTTGTGGATGACAATGCCGACCTACGCTCATATTTCCAAATGACATTTTCGGATAATTATAAGGTTGTCACCGTTGAAAACGGCAAAAAAGCGCTCGAATACCTACAAGACAACGAGTGCGACATTGTTATATCGGATGTCATGATGCCCGAGATGCAGGGCGACGAACTATGCCGTAGGATAAAGGAAAACCACCACACCTCATGGATGCCTGTGATATTGCTGACGGCAAAGGCAAGTAAGGACTTTATTATTGAAGGTCTTGAAACAGGTGCTGACGACTATATCACCAAACCATTCGACGCCGAGATTCTCAAGACCAAGATCGAGACCACACTCGCCAACCGACGCAGGATGAGTGAATACTATAAGCACCGTGTGAATAATATCGTAGCAGAAAGCGAGACACAACAAGACAACACTGTTACAGACAACAACGAAGACAATGACTTCATAGACAAAGCCACGGCAATTGTCATGAAAAACATGGGAGACACCGACTTTGGCATCGACAATCTTTGTCGCGAGATGGCAATGAGCCGCACACTCTTCTATGGCAAGATAAAGACTCTCACGGCACAGACTCCGCAGGATTTCATCAGGAACATTCGACTGCATCGTGCCGCCAAATTGCTGCATGAGGGAAAGCAAATTCTCGATGTTTGTGCCATCTGCGGCTTTACCAACAGTAAGCATTTCAGTACTGTTTTCAAAAAACAATTCGGTGTCTCACCGAGTAAGTTCTAATAATCTCTCAGACGGTGTGTGCGCAAACATACATGATTTGATAGATTAGAAACCCTAATTGTCAGTATTCCAACCATGGTTTTAGGTTTTCGCCGTACTTTTGCAGCGAAAAAATTAAAACCCAAAAAAACATGAAAGTATTATTAACTATTGTATTGGCAACAATGCTTGCCACTACGACAAATGCACAAATCAAGGCAAAGGACTGGAACAGTCAAATCAAGGCTGGCTGGAACCTCGGTAACCAATTCGAATGTTCTGCCCCCGGACAGGACGGAGAGACAATGGCAATCGGCAATCCCGACAATACCGACAAAGCCGAGACGGCATGGGGCAACCCTGTTGTTACAAAAAAGATGATCAAGGCAGTGAAAGATGCCGGATTTGATGCAATTCGCATCCCTATTAGATGGCAATGTCACATCACCAACGACAAGGCCATGTCAGTGAGCAAGACATGGATGGCTCGTATTAAGGAGGTCGTCAACTGGTGTCTTGCCTATGATATGAAGGTGGTAATCAATGTGCATCACGAGAAATGGCTCGAAAGCCGACCTTATTATAAATATAAGGATGAGAACTGCCAGAAGTTGGCATTGTTATGGAACAACATAGCCACCGAGTTCAAGGATTATGACTATCGTCTCGCATTCGCCGGGCATAACGAGGTACATGTTCCCGGATTCTGGGGCGCTCCCACAGAGGAGAACCTCGCTGTGCAGAATGCCTACAACCAGGTATTCGTGGATATGGTGCGCGCCACAGGCGGCAAGAACGACAAGCGTCATCTGATGGTGCAAACATACGTGTGCAATCCCGACTACGGTATCAACAACGGACAGTTTATCGTTCCACAGGATGTTGAGGGCAACGGCAACGACTATTTGAGTGTCGAGTTCCATTTCTACAATCCCTATGATTATTGCGGCGAATGTAAGTACTACTGGTGGGGCGAGGCATATAAGCAATATGGCAAGATTTCACCGAGCAATGAGAAGACTTTGACCGATTTCTTCGACAAGGTAGTAAACACATGGTCATCACAGGGACTTGGCATTTGCATCGGCGAATGGGGGGTGACCGACCACTATAAGGGAAGCGACATCGACCGTATGCACGAGAATATGACATATTATTGCAAGACCTTCGTAACAGAGGCACGCAAGCGCGGTTTTTCCACTTTCGTTTGGGACAACAACTCATTCGGAAGCGGACCCGAGAAATTCGGTATCTTCGACCGTAACCGTGGCATGAAGGTTAAGGCACCATGGATTCTTAATGGAATTATCAACTAATAAAATACAATTTCAATGAACAAGAAACAAGTACTATTATGCCTATTTGCCTTAGGCATGAATGCCGTTCCCACATTTGCCGGCAACTCTTATTCTGGAGATGTCGCAAGGGGAATCAAGGCAGCACCCGACAACAAGGTCGTCAAAGGAACTGTATCCGACGCAGCAGGTCCTCTGATTGGTGCCACAATCAAGGTGGCAGGAACAACTAACGGAACAGTGACAGATTTCGAAGGAAACTTCAGTATCCAGTGCGCACCAGGCGCTACACTCGAAATCTCATACGTAGGATATAAGACCAAGAGCATGAAGGCTCAGAATGGAATGAGCGTCATTCTCGAAGAGGACGGTAAGGTGCTCAACGAGGTGGTTGTCACAGCCCTCGGTGTGAAGCGCGACCGCAAGGCTCTTGGTTATGGACTCTCTGAGGTGAAGGGCGAGGAACTCACCAAGGCTAAGGAAACTAACGTTATCAACTCTCTTTCGGGTAAGGTGGCAGGTCTTGTCGTACAGAACACTGCCGGTGGTGCATCGGGTTCTACACGCGTACTTCTGCGCGGTAACACCGAGATGACAGGTAACAACCAACCGCTTTATGTGGTGGATGGTGTACCATTGGACAACACCAACTTCGGTTCGGCTGGTACTGAGGGCGGATATGACCTCGGTGACGGCATCTCTGCAATCAACCCCGACGATATCGAGACTATGACAGTGCTTAAAGGCCCTGCCGCCTCGGCTCTCTACGGTAGCCGCGCCTCCCACGGTGTGATCCTCATCACCACCAAGAAGGCCGACAAGGACAAACTGTCGGTGGAATACAATGGTTCGTTCACCTTCGACACACAGCTTGCCAAGTGGGACGACGTTCAGCAGGTGTATGGTATGGGTAACAACGGTAAGTACTCGCAGACTGCCACTACCGGTACTAACATGAGCTGGGGTCCCAAGGCCGACGACTTCAATATGACATACTTCGATGGCGAGTCGCGCCCGTTCTATATCTATCCCAACAATGCCAGCGACTTCTTCCGCACTGGTTTCACAACACAAAACACAGCAATTATATCTGCCAACTCAGGCAAGACGGGAATGCGCTTCTCTGTTACCGACATGCGCAACCGCGACATCCTGCCCGAGACAAACATGAGCCGCGACAACTTCAACCTGCGTGTGAACACCTCACTCGGTAAGATTGACTTCGATTTCACCGCCAACTACACACGTGAGAACGTGAAAAACCGTCCGGCGCTCGGCGACTCTCAGAGTAATGTCGGCAAGAACCTCATGACACTTGCCAATACCTATAACCAGGCTTGGTTGAAGAACTATCAGACGATTGATGGCGATTATGCCAACTGGAACGGTCTCGACCAGTATAACCGCAACCCATACTGGGATCTCTACAAGAACAGCAACAAGTCGGACAAGGACGTGTTCCGCTTCACCGCAAAGGCTATCTATAACATCGACAGCCACCTGAAGATTCAGGGAACCATCGGTACCGACATCAACAACATGAACTTCCAGGACTACATCGCCCGCACCACACCGGGTAAGTCGGCTGGTCAGTTGCAGGAAAGCATATTCCAGAACCGCACCCTGAATGCCGAGCTCCTTGCCCTCTACAACAACCAGTTTGGTGACTTTGATGTAAATGCCACTCTCGGTGGTAATATATATAAGGTGGACAACAAAACCAACATCCTCACTGGTCTTGGACAGCAGATGAAGGACGTGATTGCCATCATGAACTATCAGGAGCAGAGCATTCAGCAGAACACATACAAGAAGCAGATCAACTCAATCTATGGTAGTGCAAGCATCGGCTACGACCACACCTACTATCTCGAAGGAACAATCCGTGGTGACAAGTCGTCAACCCTGCCTACATCCAACAACACCTACGTCTATCCGTCGGTATCTGCAAGCTGGGTGTTCTCTGAGTACTTGAAGAACAAGAACATCATCAACTATGGCAAGTTCCGCGCTTCTTGGGCAAAGGTAGGTAGCGACACCGACCCCTATCAGCTCGCCCTGAACTACTCTACCGGTAAGTATTCCTACTCTGGTTTCACCATAGGTATGATTAACAACAACACCCAGCCCAACAAGGACCTCAAACCTACTATGACCACTTCTTATGAGTTGGGTCTTGAGATGAAGTTCTTCCACAACCGACTGAGCCTCGACGTGACATACTACAACCAGACATCGCGCGACCAGATCATTAACCTTGCCTCATCATCAACATCCGGCTACCAGTATCGCCTGATCAATGCCGGTGAGATACAGAACAAGGGTATCGAGGTGGCACTCAACGGACGTGCCCTTCAGATTAAGGACTTTGCATGGGACTTCGGTATCAACTTCTCAAAGAACAGCAACAAGGTGAAGTCGCTGACCGAGGGCATGGACTACTTCGAAATCGAGAAGGCCATGTGGTGTAACGTGTCTGTAGGTGCCGAGGTTGGCAAGAACTTCGGTTCGATTATCGGTCCCGACTTCAAGCGCAATGCCAATGGCGACATCCTCATCAATGCCGAGACCGGTCTGCCCGTATATGACGAGACCACCCGCACCCTCGGCAATGCCTCATGGGATTGGACAGGCGGTTTCTATCACACCCTATCCTACAAAAACTTCCGTCTCTCGGCAGCGTTCGACGTGAAGGTAGGTGCCGACATCTTCTCTATGTCAATGCGTTCGGCATTCCAGACCGGTAAGGCTCCCGAGACGCTCGAAGGCCGCGAGGCATGGTACACATCCGAAGAAAAGCGTTTGGCATCTGGTATGACCATCCAGGAATGGCGCGCCGCAGGCAAGTGCGACGGATTCTATGCTCCCGGTGTTATCGACAATGGCGACGGCACCTATCGTCCTAACGATGTTGCCATCGACCCGCAGACATATTGGGAAAGTGTGTCGCGCAATGCTCCAAGCATGTTCATCTACGACAACTCTTATGTGAAGTGCCGCGAGATAACCTTCGGCTACACATTCCCCGAAAAGATGCTCGGCAAGTTTGTCAAGGCTCTCAACGTATCGTTTGTGGCCCGCAACCCGTTCATCATCTGGAAGAACATTCCGAACATCGACCCCGACTCTGGCTACAACACCTCGGGCATGGGTCTTGAATACGGTTCGCTGCCCTCACGCCGCAGCTATGGTATTAACGTGAACATGAAATTCTAAAAAATTGAAAGATATGAAACTAACAAAGATATTAATTGCACTTGCAATATCATTCGGCACATTCTCTTCGTGTAGCGACAGCCACATGGAAGATGTGAACACCGACAATACCAAGTCGCCCACCATCGACCCCAATGCGCAGCTCACCACAGCGCTGCTTCAGACCTACGGTGACTTTGGATTTATGGATACCTATCGTAGCTATGTCACTGGTTTCACACAGTATTATGCCGGTGGATGGAACGTCAGCTTCTATGCCGGAGCCGTAAATCCCGACAACGACCAGCTCCGCCTCGTATGGGACCAGTATTACGGAGTGGGTATCAAGAACCTCGTGGATGCCATCTACAACTCTGAGGGAACACCCAACACCAATGCCGCCCTGCGCATCACCCGCGTATATATGATGTCGGTGCTCACCGACCTCTACGGCGATGTTCCTTGCTCTGAGGCTGGACTGGGCTATATCATGGGTATCTCCAATCCCAAATACGACAAGCAGGAAGATATCTACAACTGGTTCTTCACCGAACTGGAAGCTTGCGTGGCACAGCTCGGCACTGGCAGCGACCGTATCTCGGGCGATGTCACCACCCTCTCTGGCGACACCGAGGGATGGAAGAGGTTTGCCAACTCCCTGCGCATGCGCTTCGCCATGCGTATCTCGGATGTCAACCCAAGCAAGGCTCAGGAGGAGTTTGAGAAGGCTGTGAACAGCGGATGTATATCCAATGGCAGCGAGGATGCTCTCGTGAAGTACATGAACTCTCCATTCACTCTCTACGACGGATCGCGCGATCTTGACTTCCGTGCCAACGCCCTCAGTGAGATTCTCTATGGTCAGGACCCCACATCCCCCACATTCGTATGCTCTACATTATATAATATGCTGAAGGACAACAACGACCCGCGTCTCCTCAAGATATGCCGCCACTACATCAACACCACACGTAGTGAGGACAAACCTGAGGGCTGCTACGACGTTACCGACGAGGTTATCGCATGGGGCAACGCAGGTGGTACTGGTCCGCAGACCAACGACCCGGGTGCAGCATGGTGGGACCAGTGGCCTACCGTTCCTTCCAACTCTGAGATTCCTACTCTCGAGCGTCTTGTTCGCGACTATCCTGAGAAGGGCTACGACCAGAGCAACTATCCAGCACGTATGGTGCGCCCGTTCCTCGCATTGGCTTTCGAACAGCCCGACTGTCCTGGAGTCCTCATCACTTATGCCGAGACTCAGTTCCTGCTTGCCGAGGCAGCATTGAAGGGTTGGAACGTATCAGGATCTGTTGAGAGCCACTATGAGGCTGGTGTGCGTGCCGCTATGAAATTCCTCAACGACAACTATAAGATTGAGGGCAAGATCAGCGACGAGGAAATCAACAATTACATCGCTGCCAATCCTCTTGGAAGCAATCCCAAGGAGCAGATCAACAAGGAGGCATATATCCTCCATCTCACCAACCCCTCTGAGGCATGGTCGAATCTGCGCCGTTCGGATTATCCCACTCTTCAGAAGCGTGAGAAGTTTGGTAATTTCACCTATCCCTGTGTCGATGGATTCGATACTCCGGTGCGCCTGAAGTATCCTAACCTCGAAATGCAGTATAACAGTGTCAACTACAAGGAGGCTATCGAGCGCCTTGGTGGCAACGACGACTGGCACAAGCGAATGTGGTGGGATGTTGCTGAACAAAACTTTCAATAAATTAAAGATTTAATATTGAATTGATTATGAAAAAAATATATATTCTCGCGATGATTATGCTGCTCATGGCAGGTAATATCGCACTGACAAGCTGTAGCTCTGATGACGAACCGTTCATCACAGCTAATGAGGATGACGAACCCAAAATCCTCGACCCCTATTTTCCCGACTGGACAAATGGCGTGCCGGGAGAGTTTAAGAACATCACCCGCGACATCAACCTCGAGGCCACTGTTATTGTGACTCCTGCCAATCATACCACAGTGAAATGGTATATCGACGATGAGGAGGTTGCTGAAGGCGTGAGCATCAATATTCCCCTTATCGCAGGAGAATACATGCTGAAGGTGGTTGCCACCACAACAAAGGGCAAGGAAACCTCAAGAACAGCACGCGTCATTGTTCGTGCATGTGCCGGCGACCCTGTCCCCGGAAATGACATCTTCGACCGTCAGGTGCGTCCTGGTTCAAAGGCAAAGCTCCATGGCTCAGATATGGACAAGGTGACAAAGATTGCATTTGGTGACACAGAGGTGCCAGCGACATTCGTGGATAAAGGTGAGGAGAGCTATGTTGAATACGAGGTTCCAGCCCTCCCTCTTGGCACCTACAAAATAAAATTAATTGATGCCGAAGGCATGGTATATGGTGGAGGCAACATCGTTCTTTCCGACGATGTACCCGAAATCACTGAAAACATTCTGTGGGAAGGTCATCACTACGTATCATGGGAACTCCCCGACGGCGATGCCAACAAGACATTCAATCTCCTCACCAAGGAGCAGATTACGGGTCTTAGCGTAGGATCTAAACTCATTATCAACTATACATTAGAGCCATCTGCTGAATATCATCAGATGCAGTTGACAACGGCATGGTGGACAGAACTGCCGGGAGGCGAAAAGGTTGACCTTACCGCAGATGGTACAAAAGAATTAGTAATTAGTCAGGATGTTATTGACCTCATTAATGCACAGGATGGTTTCCTCTGCGTAGGTCATGGATACTATGTAGATAAGATTACCGTTGAATAACACACAAAGAAATAAGTTATATAGGTAGTTTTTTTGGTTTTTGGTTTATTACAATCCGGGGGTGGTTTGTCGAGAGACAATCCACCCCCAATTCCTAATTCCTAATCCCTCATCCCCTACGTGTCATGTCCTGCCCACGCCACGTCTCATATTATCATAAGTCTCGTTTAAGATTTCCAGATGCTACGTCTCTCTCGTAACAGGTTTCGTTCTCAGACGACTACATTTTATCTCACTGAGGCAAAGCCTGAAAATCACATTTTACATTTTTACATTTTTACATTTTTACAGAGAAATGGTTTTTTATAAAGAATTTCAGTAATATAAATATCTTCATA